>CAMFZJ010000015.1 GCA_946004305.1 uncultured Clostridia bacterium
GCGGTCATCCTCTGGCTTGTGCAGCAGGCGTTGCCTGTGTAAACTACTACAGTGAAGCACATATTCTTGATAATGTAAGGTCAGTAGGCAAGGTGCTTGGAAATATTCTTGAAGAAATGAAAGAAAAGCATCCTTGTGTAGGAGATGTAAGATACATAGGTCTGTTTTCTGCTATTGAACTTGTCAAAGATAAAAAGACTAAGGAACCACTTGTTTCTTACGGAGAAGATCCGGACGGTATAATGGGTAAAATTGTGGGATTGCTTAAGGAAAAACGCTTTATGACATACTCACACGAAAATATGCTCTTCGTTAATCCGCCTCTAATTATTACAGAGGAGCAGATTAAAGAAGAAATGGTTAAGATGGACGAAGTACTTACATATGTTGATGAGAATCTTATTTGATTAGAGGTAAGAGTAATGTCACATTTTGCAATACCAAGCCATATTATTTCAGGAACTGATGTGCTTTCCGAATCTGCTCCATACAAAGCAACAATGGGGAATAAGGCTTTTATCGTAACAGGCAAACACGTTGCAGTTTCCGCAATGATGGCAGAGCTGTTGAATTTGCTTGATAAAATCAAAATTTCTTATGAAATTTTCAACGGCATAACAGGAGAGCCAACCGACAAGATGATTGAGCTGGGAGTAAAGCGTTATAAAAGCTCCAGTTGCGACTTTATCATAGGAATTGGTGGCGGAAGCCCTCTTGATTCAGCAAAAGCGATTGCAGCTATGTCAGTAAACAGCGGTAAAATTTCCAATTACAACGGAGTTGAGATAACAGGAACAATCCCACCACTTGTTGCAATCCCTACAACAGCAGGAACAGGCAGCGAGGCAACAAAATTTACAGTAATAACTGATAGTGAAAAGAATATCAAAATGCTGTTAAAGGGGGATGTCCTTATTCCACAGCTTGCCATTGTTGATTCAAGCTTTACCGTAAGCTCGCCAAAGTCAGTGACAGCAGCAACAGGACTTGACGCTCTTACTCATGCAGTAGAGGCCTATACTTCAAAAAAAGCAATTCCTCTTACAGATACTTTCGCTGTATCTGCGGTAAAGAGAATTATGAAATATCTGCCGATTGCATATAGCGAACCTGAAAATGAACAGGCAAGACAGCAGATGAGTCTTGCGGCACTTGAAGCAGGAATTTGTATTAACAACTCCAGTGTTACTATAGTCCACGGTATGAGCCGTCCCATAGGTGCACTGTTTCATGTTCCTCACGGGATGTCAAATGCTATGCTGATTAAGGAATGTTTAAGTTTTGCAAAATCAGGAGCATATGAAAAATTTGCGAATTTAAGATATGAAACCGGTGTAGCTGATAAAACAGATTCTATAGAAACAGCAGCTGACAAATTTATTGATTCTTTGCAAACAATATGCGATATATGCGAAATTCCTACACTTAAAGAATACGGGATTGACAGAGAAGAATATTATTCTCTTATTGATAAAATGTCCCAGGACGCTGTAGCCAGCGGAAGTCCGGGGAATACGGTTAAAGCCGTAACGGTAGATGATTGCCGACAGATTTATAAAAAACTCTATAAATAAAATAACAGAAAAGACACAGCAATGGGGCAGAAAAGTCAGGTTGTTGTGTCCTTTTTTATAGGAGGATTAGAGTATGAGTGAAACAAATGCTTATAACCCGAAAAAAAATATTGAAATCGCAATAAACAATGTTTCAGTTGTGTTTAAGGATAACAAAGGAAACGATGTGAAAGCACTTGATAATGTTGATTTTGACATTCATAAAGGGGAGTTTATTTCCCTTTTGGGACCGTCAGGTTGTGGCAAAACAACACTTTTACGCACAATTGCCGACTTGCTTGAACCCACCTCAGGAAATGTAAGGGTAAGCGGAATGACCCCAAAAGAAATAAGGCTTATGCAAAAATTCGGAATTGTATTTCAAAGTCCTGTTCTTTTTGAATGGAGAACTGTCAAAAAAAATATTGAGCTCCCACTTGAAATTATGGGATATTCAAAAAAAGACAGTAGTGACAGGGCAGACGAAATGCTTGAAATAGTTGGGCTGACAAAATTTGCAAACCACTATCCTCAACAGCTTTCAGGAGGTATGCAGCAGAGAGTAGGTATTGCAAGAGCATTTGGTATTCGTCCTGAAATACTTTTGATGGACGAACCGTTCTCTGCATTGGACGAGTTCACAAAGGAAAAGCTTCACCTTGATTTGTTGAGAATCTGGGAAAAGACAAACAAAACTATCGTTTTTGTAACTCACAATATTCAGGAAGCGGTTTTCCTTTCAAACAGAATTTGCGTACTTTCTCCGCCTCCGGGCAGACTTTCAGCAGTTGTTGATGTTGATTTGCCCTATCCAAGAACAACAGATATGCGTGATACACCGCATTTCGGTGAGCTTGTTTCAAAAGTCAGAAACAGTTTTGAAGGTGGAAGCCTATGATGAAAGCAATTAATAAAATACGTAGCTCAAAAGCACTTGTAATGATAGTTTGGGTACTGGGAATTCTTGTTATATGGGAGATATTTGCTTTTGTTGTTGTGGCAACAAAACGTACTCCCGAAAACGTACTTCCTCATATATGGCAGATAATAGGCTCTTTCTTTGACCCCAAACCCGTTGCAAACGGTATGAGCTGTACTCAGATTGTTCTTGTCAACGCAGGTCAGACCCTTTCAAGAGCAGGGCAAGGTTTTTTAATAGGTACAATAGTTGGATTTTTGCTTGCAATTCTGATGAAGCTTTCAAGAATTGTTGAAAAAATCGCAGCACCGTATCTTATGTTAATTCAGCTTATTCCTATATTGGGTATGGCGCCTATTATTCTTGCTATGACTCACGATATCGGCTCAAGCAGAATTATCATTGCCGCAATACTTACATTCTACCCTGTGGCAACTAACACTCTTGCAGGACTAAACTCAGTTGAAAAAGCAAAATATGAGTTGCTGTATTCATATGCGGCGAAGAAAACAACTATCTACTTTAAAATGCTTATACCATCATGTATTCCTTACTTTTTTACAGGACTTAAAATTGCAGCACCTATGGCAATAACAGCATCAATTCTTGTTGATACACTCCAAGGTGACGGAGGACTTGGCTGTATGCTTTCACAGTCCCTAAAGCATGCAATGTCAATTTATGTATTTTGGGATATTGTAGTTTTCAGTGCTGTAATAGGAGTCTTGAGCTGTTCGCTTATGGGATGGATAGAAAACTTGATTTCACCGCTTAAGAGAGTTGAGCGAAAGGCTAAGAAAAAGGAGGCGTCTTAATTGATAAAGAAAAGAAAAAGCCTTTTTCACAGGCTGAAAGATAACCATATTGTTCAATCATTAAGCACAGTTCTTCTCCCGATTTTATTCGGTGTTATTATTCTTGCACTTTGGCAGGGAGAGATTCTCCACAAGCTTTTTAATACCGATACAAACACTTTACCGCTACCCTCAAGAATATGCAGGATTATTATTGATAATTTACCTGCAATCGGAGAAAATGCTCTTTACACAATAGCGGTGGCACTCATCGGAATTATTTTAGGTTCTTTAATCGGTTATCTCATAGCCGTAGTTGCCTCTATTTTCAAAAAATGGGGAGCAGGAGGACTTACAATAGTAGGAGCCTTTAACGCAATACCCATTGTAGCACTTGCACCGGTAATGACAAACTGGACAAAGGATGTAAGCAGTGACCCTAATGTAAGAAGTATGGTGGCAAAAACACTTGTTGTAATGATTGTTTGTATTGCAAGTATGAGCATCAACGCATTCAGAGGATTGACTGAACTGAAACCTTTTGCACTTGACCTGATGAGTTCATATGCAGCAAAAAAAGAACGGTTTTCGTTAAGCTTCAGCTTCCTAATTCGATACCATATGTGTTTACAGCACTTCGAGTAAGTGTTCCCATAAGCATAATCAGTGCAGTTGTTGCTGAATATTTTGCAGAATACATAGTCGGTGTAGGACGAGAAATAAGAGAAAACATTGTTTTAGGACAGTATCCTACAGCATGGGCATATATTGCCGTTGCGTGCATTATCGGAATTGCAATGTATGGAATTTTGATGATAGCAGAATCAATCGTGCTTAAAAACAGAAAAGTTAAATAAGATGTTGATAAACCGATTTTCGGTTTACATAAATAATTTTTATGGAGGAATAAAAATGAAAATCAAAAGTAATCTCAAAAAAACACTTGCACTATGTTGTGCAGCATTAATTTGTGTAACTGCATTTGCAGGTTGTGGCTCATCAACAACTTCTTCTGAAGTGACTTCAGAAGCTTCTTCAACCGACACTTTAATGTCAAATGAAGAAATTATTAAAAAAGCAGCTGCTGACGGTAAGGTCGGCAACTGGGGATTGGGCAACGAATATGAAATCCTTGCACTTTTACAGAAGTATGACCTTCCTACAGAATATCTTTCAGAGGACTTCACAATGGATGGCTTTGACCAGGACGATATTACACTTGCTTCTGCAATGACATACAACGAGCTTGGTCTTGTAAAGAACGATTATGACGGCGGTTATAAATACGGCGATACAGTGGGCGTAATTGATATGAACGATGAAGGCGTTGCAATGCTTGAGGACAATATTTTCTGTACAAAGAAATTTGCAGAGGAAAATCCTAACACAGTTAAGGCATTCCTTTACGCTTCAATGAAAGGCTGGGCATATGCCGTTGAAAATCCTGAGGAAGCAGCAGAAATTGTTTTTGAAGCAGGTTCATCAGTTTCATCCGATCATCAGAATTATATGGCAGAAGAAGTTGCAAAACTTGTTACAACCGATACAAAGGGTAATACAGTAAGCGACTACGGTAAGATGGACGAAGAAGCTATGCAGCAGACTCTCGACCTATGTAAAGAGTATATCCAGCTTGAAGATTCATCAGCAGCTAAGAAGCTTAAAGGCTTTACTCTGGACGACATCAGAGATAATCAGTACATTGAGGCTGCAACAAGTTCAGAGGACGGAAAATTCGGTAAGCTTGAAAAGAGTGAAGTAACAATCCAGTTAAAGTGGTTGCCACAGGCACAGTTTATGGGTTACTATGTTGCAGATGCAAAGGGCTATTATGAGGAAGTAGGTCTTGATGTTACTATCACACCGGGTGGCGGTGACATTTCCGAAACAACTGCTGTAAGCAACGGTACTGTTGATTTTGGTGTAACATGGGTTGCAAACCTTACATCTGCCAACGCCGGCGGAATGGAACTGTTGGAAGTTGCACAGGTATATCAGAGATCAGGACTTAACCTTGTTTACAAGAAGGATCTTTTCACAAAATAATAATTAACAACCTGTCTGGGCAGGCGGAAAATTCATTTCCGCTTGTTCAGGCAAAAGATATTATAAAGGGATGAATCAGTAATGGATTTACTTATAAAAAACGGTACAGTTGTAACAGCTTCAGGTAGCTTTGAGGCTGATGTAGCTGTGCAAGACGGAAAAATTGCAGCGGTAGGCAAAAATCTCTGTATTGATGCAGAAAAAACAGTTGATGCAAGAGGAAAACTTGTTCTGCCCGGTGCCCTTGATGTACATACACACCTTGCGATGCCATTCGGCGGTACAGTGTCCGCAGACAATTATCTTGCAGGAACAAGAGCCGCTGCCTGTGGCGGTGTAACAACAGTTTTTGATTATCCTGTTCAACATACAGGCGAAACAATACTTGGACTTGTAAATTCTAAAAAGACAATACTTGAAAAGGAGTCTTGCGTTGATTATGCCTTCCACTGTTGTATAACCGATTTAAACGGCGGTGAAATACTCAATGAAATGGAAACTGCAGTAGATGAGGGAATAACAAGCTTTAAATGCTTCCTTGTTTACAAAAAAGAAAAAATGATGGTTGATGACGGAACCCTTGTAAAACTTCTTTTGAGAGCGAAGGAGCTTGGCGCAAAAATTAATGTACATGCTGAAAATCCCGATTTAATTGACATAAGGGCGGAGCAGTTTTTGGCAGAGGGTAAAACAAGTGCTTGGTATCATTACCTAAGCCGTCCCGAATTTGTTGAGGCTGAGGCTGATAAGAGAGCAGTTCACTGGGCAACTCATTTGGATGCACCGATTTATATTGTACATATGGCTGACAAAGAGGGACTTGAAGAGTGCATAAAGGCAAAGACTGAGGGTCACGAAATTTATGTGGAAACATGTCCGCAGTACCTTGAGTTTACCTGCGATGTTTATAAACGTGAGGACGGAAGAAACTTTGTTTGTTCGCCTCCAATGAAAGGTAAAGAAAGTCAAGAAGCTTTGTGGACTGCACTTAAAGCAGGCTTAATTGATACTGTAGCAACAGACCATTGTCCTTTCCAAAGTTACGAAAAGGACTGGGGCAAGGATGATTTTACAAAAATTCCAAACGGTTGTGCAGGTATTGAAAATCTTTATCCTTATATGCTTGATGCGGCTAACAGCGGAAAGCTTACCTTTGAAAGAGTTGTTCAGGTTTGCTCTACAAACCCTGCAAAAATCTTTGGCTGTAAAGACAAAGGCGCCATAGAAGTCGGCAAAGATGCTGATATTGTTATCTATGATAAGGATAAGGATTTTACAATAAGCGTGAACAATATGCACTCTGACTATGACCATACAATATGGGAGGGTAAAAAGCTACACGGTTATCCTGTTCAGACTTATGTAAGAGGAAATCTTGTTTATGATAACGGTGACTTTGTAGGAACTCCCGGAATAGGAAAATTTGTAAAGCGTATTCCCGATAAAAAGGCGTGATTATATGAACTACGATAATATTATTTTGAAAACAGAGAGCAGCAGGTGTTTGCTTTGCAGTGATGCGCCTTGTACCAAAGCCTGCAAAAACGGCATTCCTGTTGACAAAATAATACGAAGTGTAAATTTTGATAATGTTAATGGTGCAAGATTTATGCTGGATAATAAATCTTGTTCAGATTGCATTAACGGTGACTGTACATCAGTGTGCAGCAGAGGAAGTTTTGATTCACCTGTCGATGTGGAGAAAATTGTTTCGCTTCTAAGCAACTTCGATTATGTCAAGCCAAAGGAAGTTGACCTATCTGTTGATCTCTGTGGCGTAAAGTGTGAAAATCCCTTTTTCCTTTCATCGTCAGTTGTGGGCAGTAATTATGAAATGGTTGCAAAAGCTTTTGATATGGGCTGGGCAGGAGTTGCTTTCATAACAATAGGAATGTTTGTACCAAATGAGGTTTCGCCCCGTTTCGGACAGCTTGAAAAAGAGGATACTTCTTTTATAGGCTTTAAGAACATTGAACAGATTTCAACTCATACACTTGAAGAAAACCTGAATTTTTTTAGGGAGTTAAAGAAAAACTATCCCCAAAAAGTAATTATTGCTTCAATTATGGGCAGAAACCAAGAGGAGTGGACAAAGCTTGTATCTCTATGTGAAGAATACGGATCTGATATTATTGAATGTAATTTCAGCTGTCCTCAAATGGTAGGCGAGGGACTTGGTAGTGATGTGGGCATAAATCCAGAGCTTGTGGCAGAATATGTAAGGGCGGTAAAAAATGGCACAAAATTACCTGTGCTTGCAAAAATGACTCCGAACATAACCTCAATGCTTCCGCCTGCCATAGCGTCTGTTGAAGCAGGTGCCGATGGACTTGCAGCAATTAATACAATTAAAAGCATAATGAATGTTGATCTTAATTCATTTGCTTCTGCTCCTGATGTTAAAGGGTATTCAGCAGTGGGCGGATATTCCGGAAAAGCCGTAAAACCAATTGCACTGCGTTTTATCAATGAAATGGCTTCCTGTGAAAAGCTTGAGAATATTCCAATCAGCGGAATGGGTGGAATTGAAACATGGCGTGATGCGGCAGAGTTTATATCACTTGGCTGTTCCACTGTGCAGGTAACAACCTCGGTTATGCAGTACGGATACCGCATTATTGAAGATCTCACAGACGGTCTGAAACGCTATATGTCAGATATGGGATTTAATTCAGTTTATGATTTTATCGGTAAAGCAAACAAGAAAATCAAACCTGCCGATGACCTTGACAGGAACTATATTTGTTTCCCTGAATTTGATAGAGAAAAATGTGTAGGTTGTGGCAGGTGCTTTGTTTCCTGTTATGACGGAGGCCATCAGGCAATTAAGATTAATGATGACAGAAAACCGATTCTTTATGCTAAAAAGTGTGTTGGAAGTCATCTTTGCAAAATTATATGTCCTGTAGGAGCAATTTCTGCGGGAAAGAAAATAAATAAAAGTAATCTAATTTAAGGACGGTGTAAAGATTATGTATGAATGCAGCAAAGAAAGAATGCAAGACATAATTTCAACTTTCAGTAAATTCGGAGATGCCGGTCACGGCGGAATTACAAGATATTCACTTTCACCTGAAGCTAAAATGGCAAGGGAAGAGTTTATTAAGCGTATGAGTGCAATAGGTGCAGAGATAAAGTCTGACGATATGGCTAACCTTTATGCAACTCTTAAGGGAACAGAGCCGTCACTACCTGCCATAGTAATGGCTTCACATTGCGACTCTGTTAACAACGGCGGTAACTACGACGGTATTCTGGGCGTTATGGGTGCAATGGAAGTCCTTGAAACTGTTGCTTCTGAAAATATTGAGCATAAGCACAACCTTGTTGCAATGATTTGGACTAATGAGGAGGGTTCACTTTATCCCCCTGCAATGATGTCCTCAGGTGTTATTTGCAACGACTATCTTCCTGCTGATATTGCAAAGAATTTTAAAAAGGAAAATATGTTGGCATCAAAGTCAATCCTTGATTCTTCAAAGACCTTTGAGATGGCTCTTGAAAGTTCAGGCTACAAGGGGGACGAGAAAAACAGATTGAATCCAAAGGATTATAAGGCTATGTTTGAGTTGCATATTGAACAGGGTCCAATCCTTGAGGCTGCAAACAACGACATTGGCGTTGTAACCTGTGTTCTCGGAATGATTAACTACAGAATAAAAATCACAGGACAGGCAGACCACGCAGGAACAACACCTATGAAGTATCGACACGATGCACTGTTTGCTGCTGCACAGGTGCTTACTTATCTTCACAATGAGCTTGACAAGCTTGACAGTGATCTTGTATATACAACAGGTGAAATTCTTTGCCATCCAAATGTTCATACAGTTATTTCTGATTATATTGAATTTTCCATTGACGCACGTCATGAAGATCCAAAGGTAATCGAACAGGTTGTTGAGGTAATCAAGAATATGCCCAAGGATGTTGCAAAGTGTTCTGTTGATTATGAAATTGCTTGGACAAGAGATACTGTTTACTATGATAAACAGCTTGTGGATTTTGTTCAGGAATCTGTAGATGAACTGGGCTATTCAAATCAGAGGATAAATTCAGGAGCCGGTCATGATGCACAGTTTGCATCGTATATGCTTCCTACTACAATGGTATTTGTACCTTCAAAGGATGGCCATTCTCATTGTGAACCTGAGTTTACTTCAACAGAACTTTGTACAAAAGGTGCTTCGGTTTTACTTAACGCAGTGCTTAAATGCGATAAAACTGACTGATTTTTGGAGAGATATATGGATAATTACATTATTACCATTGCAAGAAGTTTTGGCAGCGGTGGCAAAGAGATAGCGTCAATTCTGTCTGAAAAGTTAGGTATTCCTTATTACGAAAGGCAAATTCTTACTATGGCATCACAGTCAAGCGGAATTGATGAGAGCGAGTTCGTTGAGGTTGATGAAAAACTAAGGGGTAGTTATCTTGTGAAAACCCTTACTAAACTTCCTACAACCAATGTGTTAAGACCTGAATCAAGAGCTTTTGCGTCTGATATAAATTTGTTCAATATTCAAGCACAAATAATAAGGGAGCTTGCAGGCACACAATCCTGTATTATTGTGGGAAAATGTGCTGATTATATTCTGCGTGAAAAACCAAATGTTATCAGTGTGTTTGTGGACGCTTTTCCTCAGGATTGCATTGACCTTATACGAAGCAGAATTTATGTTTCCGAAGAACGTGCACGTGATTTGAAAAAGCGGACAGATAAGTACAGAACTGCTTACTACAAGTATTACACACGCGGAAGCAATTGGCGCGATCCTTTGAATTACGATATTTTTCTTAACACTTCAAGAGTAAATAAGCAAAAATGTGCTGAAATAATTGCAGAAGTAGCCAGAATTAAATTTGACATAAACGCATAATATTACAAAGCCTGCCCCGTTTTGGAGCAGGCTGCATCGGTATATTCGGATATTTTAAGGAAGGTGATAATAAATGGCATTAACACTTCGTTCTTTATGCAAAAACGCAAGCTATTCTTACGGAATGCGTGTAATTGCAGGTAACAACGGATTGTCTAATATAGTCCAGTGGGTATATTCTATTGAGGACATTGAAGTAAGCGAGTTTCTGCATGGAGGAGAATTGATTTTTACCACCGGCATTGCAAACCGTAATTCGGACTGGCTTCTGCCTTTTGTCAAAAAGCTGATTGAAATGCAGGCAAGCGGACTTGTTCTGAACACCGGTCCTAACATTACAGAAATTCCGAAAGAATTGATTGACTATTGTAATAAACTGAATTTTCCCTTATTGGATATACCTTGGGAAACACGAATTGTTGACATTTCACGAGAATTTTGTAACCGTATAATCATTAACGAAAGGGAAGAGGAAGATATCAGTCAGGCCCTTAAAAATATTGTATTTTTTCCACGAGATACCGAAAAATATATTCCCGTTTTGGAAAGTTATAATTTTGATATGCAGTCGCATTTTTGTATGATAGCGGTGAAAGCGGATATGACCTAAGGTGTGTTGTCCGGTAAATCCGATCGGCATATTGAGCGTATTATACATTCTGTTAAAAAGCCCTGGGGTAATTTTAAAGTTGATGCAATTAATTATTATGTTCTCAACGGTTTTTCAAGTGATGAGATAGAATCTCTTGTAGGAAATATTCAGGCTTTGCAGTATAACAGTCTTTCTATAAAAAGAATACACATTTCAGTTGGAATAGAGAAAGGAAGGCTTTCGGAACTTTCAAAAAGTTACCAAATAACCTCCAGAATCAATAATATTTCTGAAAAGAATGATATGTCACCGGTTTATTACGACAAAATGGGAATGAAAAAAATTCTTCTTGCTGTTGATAATATCAAAGTGTTAAAGTCCTTTTATGATGATAATTTGCTAAAACTTAAGAATTACGACAAAGAAAACGGCACAGAGTATATGGAGTTTTTGAGAATGTACCTAAAATATGACGGAAGTGTTCAAAAGGTTGCCGAGGAAACCTTTGTTCATAGAAATACAATTAATTATCAGATGTCAAAGATTAAAAAAATACTTGGCAACGATATGAAAACTCTGGATGACAAGCTCAACCTTATGCTTGCCTTTCAAATTGAAACTTTGCTTTAGTTATAATTATAATTAAAACCGCAATTTTGATACAAATGGTATCTTAATTGCGGTTTTTGGTTATTAAGCCACGTTTAACGGCTAAAAGAAGAATCCCTCAGAGACAGCGCCTCTGAGGGATTCTGCAAAGTTTATACCATTTAGCCTAAACATATAATAGTATGTGCTCTCGTCTATTTCATGTATATTCGTTAAGAGCCTTGTACTCTTTCAAATTTTCATATTTATACAGATTAAAATTGATGTGAATTATATTAGCGTTTAGAATGTTTTTCTGTACATATGATTTGAAAGTTTCCAACAGTTTCGATTTGTCCGATTGTCGCAAATGTAGGATGAATACACCCTTTCTGTGAGGGAAATACACGAACGGATATAGTATTTGCTGTATTACGTAGAAAATCATTTGGACTTGAAATGGAATACGAACTTTTCAAAGTAAATTACGCCTATGTCTGAAGCGCACTTGTTAAGTATTACAGGGGATTCATCAAAAACACGAATACCCTGAACGCATTTCTTTGATATAATACTTGGTGAAGATAGAGAAACCGATATCCGCAACAATACATAATCAGGTAAATAGGGCGCCATTTGTGACTAAATAATGAAAGAGTATAAGTAAGGATAAGTAGCAGTTAATTACAGAACTGATAGGAATGGTGTTGAGTTTCTATTTCGCTTAATTATACCCACAATTATTGGCTTTCCCTTTATTTTGGGTATAATATAAGGGAAAATATAGAGGTGATAAGGGAATGAGAAATTTTAATTACACTGCTATTGCGGAACAAAAATGGGATTCTGAGATTCTAAATTTAATTGCGGCAATATATAAAGAAGCAGGAAAGCAGGAGATGTGTCTCAAACAACGGCCTGAGGAAATGGAAAAGTTAGTGGAATTTGCAAAAGTACAAAGTACAGAAGCCTCCAACGCTATTGAGGGTATCGTTACAACAAATACCCGCATTAGACAGTTAGTTGAGGAAAAAACCATTCCAAGAAACCGTAATGAACAGGAGATTGCAAGTTATCGTGATGTGCTGAATAGGGTTCAAGAGGCCGCTGGTTCGACTCCGGTCACTAGGACCATCTAAAAGTCTTGAAAAACGCAGTGTTTATGCGGATTTCAAGGTTTTTTGTTTTAATGCCCTTAGGCTGGTTTGCTCAAGAGCAAACAAAACAACCACCCGCTATGTGGATGTGCGTAAAAAGTTATACAAAAAATTCCCCTAAGTAGTACAATAAGGTTGTTCAAGTATTAGAGTACTGAAAAAGGAGAATTTTAATGGCTAACAGCACCAACAGTTTATCACATACAAAATGGCTATGCGAGTATCATATAGTAATTGTTCCAAAATACCGAAGGAAAATAATATAATAAATACCGAAAAGATTTGCAAGAAATTATTAGAACACTATGCAAATACAAAGGTGTGGAAATAATAGAAGGACATATGATGCACGACCATGTGCATCTTTTACTAAGCATACCGCCTAAAACGAGCGTAGCAAGTTTCATGGGATACTTGAAAGGGAAAAGTCCGCTTATGATGTTCGACAAACATGCAAATTTATAGTATAAATTTTGCAACCGACACTTTTGGGCATAAGGATATTATGTTTCAACTGTAGGCTTTAAATGAGAGCACAATAAAGAAATATATTCAAGACCAAGAGAAAGCAGATATTGCTTTAGGCAAGTTAAGCGTAAAAGAATACGCAGACCCATTTAGGTAACCCCTTTAGGGGTGGCCAAAGAGGTAAAAACGCTAAGACTTGAACAAAAAGGAAAGCCCGCGCCTTGAGACGCGGGTTGGTATTATGGGATTTTAGCCCTTGTGCAAACCATCCGTTTGACGGGTGATTATGATTAATATCCCAGAATCCTAACCAAAAAGCTCGTCTATCTTTTGCTGTAAAGTGCCGGATTTTGCATATTCTAGGGCGTCAACCTGACGGAAATTGTGATTACGGATACTATCGTTGCTGAATCCCAGAATATAGCTTATAGCAATTCTGTAAATTATTTCTGTGGGAGCAAGTCCGTACACCTGCTTTTCAAAAATATGTGTCAATCTTTCTTTGTCATCAGGAAACAGCTTTTTCATGTTTTCACTTTGATAAAGACGTTTTACAATTTCTGTAATGAACATTCCGGATTTCATATATGGATCTATAAATGTGTGTTCAGAATTATCAAAGCAATTTGGATTCTCTTTTTCCAACTCATCAACCATTTTCTTAACTACTGGTTTTGGTGTAAAAATCTGATTAGTCTTCTGAGGCGGAATATAATCAAAAATATCTTCTTTATTGGATTCGTCAAAGTAATTTGCCAGTTGTTTCTTTAGATTCATAAATTCCTTAACAGAGTCATTGAAAACAACAGAATCAAATAATTGTCCTTTAAAATGTTCTGTTTCTCCGGTTTCGGGGTTTGTATAATCACCGCCGTCACGCAAAAATCTGAACTGTTCGAGAGTGATACTTGTAACCTCAACAAACACATTATCAGGAATAATACTATCAAAGTTTTCGAGTGTGACTTCATTATCTCCGTAAGCCATCAGGAAAGAGGGAATAGTCCTTGAAAAACCTCTTAAATGGTCTTTTATACCTCCTTCAAGGTCTTTCTTTTCACGTTCTTTTTCTTCTGTTTCAACTGTGCGTACAACCTCCTGCCCTAACTGTTCAACAAAATCATCTGTCTGTTTAGAAAGAACCTGTTTAAAATTATTTTGTATTTCTCTTACTTTTTCCTTGTACTCCTGACGAATTTTCTCTTTGTTTTCTTTAGGTGTTTCCGCTAATTTTTCGGAATATTCTTTTTCAAGTTCTTTGGCTTTTATAGAAAAATCACCATAGGCAGCATAAATTTTTTTATCGGATTCAATTTCAATTCTCTTTTCAAGTCTTTTCTCACTTGATTTAGACAGGCTTTTGCCATAATGTTCTTTTGCAGAATTTATCAATGGCTCAGTAACTTGCTTTTTGAAAATCTTTTTTAAATCTTCTAACGGGTCTTTTTTGTTGCCATTTCCCAACTCAATATTATCAATGCTGTCATTTAGGGAATCGTTAATATCATAAATTTTGTCACCGAAAACTTCTGTAGCAGTTCCTATAACGAAATTATCATCAATATTAACATTTCCGTTATCATCTAATGACAAATCATCTCCGGTATCAGTCGTAATATTCAGGTTGGAATTTGGCTCAGCAACAGGAGTGAAGTTTTTAATAATATCAATTACTTCCTGCGGAGCTTTGAATACATTTGATATATTCTGAAATAAGAAGTCGCTCATAAACCCTCTGCGAACAACTTCTTTAGACCTTATTTTTCTTGGTATTGATAAAACTTTTTCAGCATCAAGTTCTATCATTTTTCCGTTTTCATCTTCGCCGATAACAGGGAAAAAGTTGAGCAGTGTACGCACATTGTTTTTGTGGGTATCCGAATCTCCTCTTCCAACGGAAGTTTCAGCAGATAAATCATTTGCGAATTGTTCATAAATAACAAGAGTTCTGGCTGGGTCAAAGTCGAATATATAAGCATTCTTTTTTCTGAAAAACTCTGAACCGTTGCTGAACATACAGGGGTTTTGTGACCTGAAAGCGGTTTGCATATATAGTGCAGGGCTTTTGACATTGCTAAGCATTAATACAGCAGTCCACTCAGGAATCGTAATACCCGTTGTTAATTGTCCTACCGATAAAGTTATGGTTTTATCAAATCTTTTGATAGCATCCACAACCTTGTTGTAGGCTTTTTTGTTTTCTTCATCTGCACTTAATCTGCCGTCACCTGCTGCTAAAACAATTTCGTAATCTTTGAAAACAGGATGTGCTTTCAGCTTTTTTGCTAATGCTTTAGCACTGTCAACACGATTCAGCAACCAGAATGTATGTTTAAGTTCATTTCTTAAATCATCAGTTGAAAACGGAAATTTCTCCTGGGATGTAAGTGCGTCCAAAAATCTGTCAACAGAACTGTCATACAGGAATTTTCCACTTTCGGATGTGGCAAAAAACTCGTTAAGGTCAAAAGCGTATTCTACGGTTTCTCCCTCTAACTCTTTTCCTTTTGATAACTCATCTCTGACTATTTCTGACATCTGATATGTAAAAAGGTTTAGCTGCGGCAAATTAGCATAAGGATTTTGTTCAGTACTGTTCCATTCACGCTTTTTTGTTTGTTCATCAGCATATGTGTAGTTGAAAA
>CAMFZJ010000016.1 GCA_946004305.1 uncultured Clostridia bacterium
ATGGACGGCTCGGCAGTAGCAGACGCCTATCCTGCAATTGACCAGAGTACAGGCTCTAACGGTGAAAATATTGTATCACTTAAGTTGAACGCTGAGGGTACAAAGAAATTTGCAGAAATTACAAAGGAATATAAGGGACAGGTAGTATCTATCTGGATGGATGATATTATGCTTTCTGCTCCTACAATCCAGGATGAAATCACAGGTGGCGAAGCTCAGATTTCAGGTGATTTCGATGCTCAGTCAGCAAGCGACCTTGCTGAAAAGATTAAAGCCGGTGCTTTACCGTTTAAGCTGGAAACTGCTTCTTATGGTTCTGTTTCACCTACACTTGGTGAAAACTCACTTATTGCTATGGCTTATGCAGGCATTATCGCTATAATCCTAATTTCAATATTTGTTATCATTATGTATAGATTACCCGGTGTTATCGCAGTAATCGCATTACTAGGTCAGATGGGCATTACAATTGCGGCAATTTCAGGTTACTTCCCTGTATTCTCATCATTCACAATGACCCTCCCGGGTATTGCAGGTCTTATTCTTTCAATAGGTATGGGTGTTGATGCTAACGTAATCACATCTGAGCGTATAATTGAAGAAATGAGAACCGGACGTACCCTTGACGGCGCTCTTGATAGAGGTACAAAGAGTTCCTTAACTGCTATCATAGATGGTAATATGACAATTGTTATTGTTGCTATTATCCTTCTCCTTGTGTTTGGCCCATCTAATATTCTTTCCTTTATCTTCGGACAATCTACAACAGGTACAATTTACTCATTCGGTTACACACTTCTCGTTGGTGTAATTTCAAACTTTATTATGGGTATCGGACTAAGCCGTGTAATGATTCGTTCAGTTGCAGGCTATAAATGGGCTCGTCATAAATGGCTGTTTGGAGGTGTAAAAGATGGCAAATAATCTAGCTAAACAGACATATGAAGAAAAACTTATGGTAAGAGGTAAGAAACCAATTGATTTTGTTTCTCACAGAAAAGTGTTTTTTGGTATTTCCCTTGCAATCATATTAATTGGTATTATTTGTAACTTTATTTTCGGAACTACTCTTGATATCCAGTTTACCGGTGGTTCAATGGTTAAGTACAGCTACACAGGTGATATTGATGAAACTGCATTAAAGAGCTTAATTCAGGAAAAAACTCCTGATGATGTAGTAACATTTTCAAGCTCACGAGACCTTGTTAACGGTTTAAACAAAATCACAGTTCAGTTCTCAGGTAATGATACAATTACAACTGATTTACAGAAGGATATTACAAACAGCATAAAGGAAAAGTTCCCGGATAACAATATCGCTCTAGAAGAATCAAACTCTGTTGATGCAACAATGGGCTTTAGCTTCCTGCTTAAGTGTTTATCTGCTGTTGCACTTGCAAGCGTACTGATGGTGCTTTATGTAACCCTTCGATTCAAGAAAATCGGTGGTTTGTCTGCGGGTATGTTCGGTGTAGTTGCACTTCTTCACGATATTGCAATTATCTACTTCTTCTATGTAATTTTTAGAATGCCAATCGACTCAAGCTTTATCGCTGTAGCACTTATGATTCTCGGTTACTCACTTAACGATACAGTCGTTGTATACGACCGTGTTCGTGAGGAACGTAAGCGTCTTGGTGTTAAGGCTGACGTTGCAGATGTATTCAACCTTGCAACAACCAAGGTTATCCGCCGTACAATCATTACATCTATTACAACAATTGCTGCAGTATTAACAGTATATATTGTTGCTTATGTTTACAATCTTGATTCTGTTAAAGCCTTTGCTTTACCGATGATTATCGGTCTTGTTTCAGGTTGTTATTCTTCAATTTGTATCGCAGGTCCTCTTTGGGTTATGTGGCAGAAGAGAAAGAAAAATAAAAAAAGTAAATAATAATGATTATTATTTTCAGGGTATGCAGTTTTTATTGCATACCCTGTTTTTTGCTTTATAGGAAATTGCTCGAAAACGGTCGGGCAAAAAAGAATTGAAAATATCAATTTTTCTTCTCGAAATGGGTGTCGAGGCACTCGACTTTTTTATCTATTTATAGTAATTATAAAATATTTTGAAGTTTTGGTATTTCTTCATCTTCCATAGATTTAAGTTGCTTTTTGATTATTGCCAATACTGCGTAATAGTCGCTTTTTTTATTGTACTTTAGATATTCCCTTAGTGTAACTATGTTTTCGTTTATTGAATCCAGCTCTTTATGATTATAGTAACAGTAAAGAATATTGTCGCTTTTATCTTCAAATTTTTTTGCAATATTGTCACATTTTTTAATTGCGGTCTTTATATTACCGCTGTAAATGCTTTCATTAACTGACTTTAATCCCGATATACATTCCTTTACTGTGTTTTTAACTGTATACATTTCAGTAACACCTATTGTTAAAGAAATTATTATTAATGCAACAGCAATATACATTCTTTTCATTTAATTCTTCCTTATTATTTTATAGTTTCCTTTGCGGTCCATTGTCATAATGAATATGTCTTTTACAGTTAATTTGTTTTTATTTACTATATCCAAAACTATTTCTTCCTTAGTTTCGCATAACTTTACAGAATTACTGAGAATTTCTCCATCGTTAATTATTACGACTTCAATACCGTTATCTTCAATATATATGTTCATATCATCAGCTGTAGGTTTCCTTTTGTTCGGTTTTTCCAGTACACTGATTTTTCCGTTAGTTTCAGCAATACAGTATTGAACATCATTTATTGAAAAAACTCCCTGCTGTCTTAATTGAACACATAAATCTTCAGTTGTTAGTCGCAGACTTTTCATTTTATCCTGCAAAATTTCACCGTCTTTTATTACCATAACAGGATTTCCACACATAATTCTTCTGAATTTGCTCCATTTAAGCATACCTACACTTGCCAAAATTTCACAGCCTACCAGTATCAATGTGGGAACAATTCCTGATATTAATGGAAGAGAAATATTTTCCATTGGTATTGACGCTATTTCCGCTATAACAAGAGTAATAACAAGCTCAGAAGCCTGCATTTCGCTGATTTGTCTTTTGCCCATTACTCTAACTGAAAATACTATAAAAATATATAAAATAATGGTTCTGATAATCGTAATTAGCATTTAATCACCATAATTAATGTTGACAATTTTTACTAATTAATACACCTGATTTTGCATAATGTTAAGATTTATGTGTAAATTATTATTGGTGATTCTATGTATAAAAATCTAAGGGAAAATATTATAGAGCTAAAAAGACTTACAGGAAATTCTGCGGATTTTACAATTCGTACTTTTCGCCTTAATAATATAATGAAGAGCGAGTGCGCCGTTTTTACAACTGAGGGAATGTGCAACAAAGAAACC
This sequence comes from uncultured Clostridia bacterium, assembly GCA_946004305.1. GTDB lineage: Bacteria > Bacillota > Clostridia > Oscillospirales > Acutalibacteraceae > Ruminococcoides. Next base: position 3,360 of record CAMFZJ010000016.1, read on the forward strand.
CTTGCAATTTCAGTAATCAATCCCATACTTCATTGTGAATATAATGAAAAAATCGGTAAGGAATTATTTAAATATATTTTTGATTATGTGCTGTCTGCAAGTGAAATATTAGTTGTTAATTCTTTTGAAGAAGTATTATCCTTTTCGATGTCAGGCTTTGCCGTTTTGGCAGTTGATGGTTGCAGTAAAATGCTTGCTATCGGAGTGCAAGGCTTTTCCTTCAGAAGTGTGTCAGAGCCGGAAAGTGAAGTTGTACAAAGGGGCAGCAGAGAAGGATTTACTGAAGCACTTAGAATTAATATGACCCTTATTAGAAGAAGGATGAAAAGTCCAAACTTAGTTTTTGATTCACTTTCTGTTGGTACAACCTCTAATACACAGGTTGCATTGTGCTATATTAAGGGTAAAGCAACAGAATCTTCTGTTGATGAAATTCGCAACAGGTTAAATTCCTGTGATTTAAAAACACTATTAGGAAGCGGATACCTTGTTCCGTACCTTGAAGACAGCGGAAAAAATGAAGTGTTTACAGGAGTAGGTATAACCGAAAGACCGGACACCTTATGCGGTAAGCTTCTTGAAGGAAGGATTGGAATACTTATTGACGGTACGCCATCTGTGCTTATAATACCTCATTTATTTGTTGAAAATTTCCAGTCAGTTGACGATTATTCCAACAGACCATATTTTGCTTCAATTATTCGTTTACTAAAATATTTTTCATATTTATTATCGGTTTTTGTACCCGGAATATATATTGCTTTTGTAAAATTTCATACAGATTATTTTCCCGAACAGCTTTATAAGAATATAGAAAAATCAATATCCGATACACCATTACCACTGATTTTGGAAATATTAATGATTGATTTTCTGTATGAAATTATGAGAGAGGCAGGTTTGCGGCTTCCAAAAGCGTTAGGACACGCAGTTAGTATTGTAGGTGCCTTAGTAATTGGAGATTGTGCCGTAAGTGCAGGAATAATAGGTGCGCCATCCCTCATATCTGTAGCCATAGCCGCAATATGCAGTTATGTAGTTCCTGACTTGTATCCTCAGATAACGGTTTTGCGCCTTACTTTTATAGTGGTAGGCGGTGTTTTGGGAGTATGGGGAATAGTGCTGTCATCAACAATCATCATAATATTTATGTGTTCAAAATCAACTTTAGGAGTAGCATATATGTCCCCGTTAAGTCCTTTTTCAGGTAAAAGTATGAGAGATGTGTTTGTGCGAATGGGGTGGAAAAGGCTGTCACAATATACAGCAAATGTTCAGAAGCTAAAAGGCGGAAGTATGTATGAAAAATAACTATGTAAGCTCCCTGCAATTCTACTCCACAATGTTCTTATCTGTCATAATATCAGTTTTGTTTATAAGCTTTGATACATCTTTGTACAGCATAGTTTTATTATTATTGGCTTCAGTTATAAATCTTACAATATTTATGCTGTATGATGGTATACCCGGATTTTTTCTTAAAATATTTCTTTATATTTATTTTGCCCTGATAAGTGTTAATGTAGTTGATAGGCTATCAAGATATATGCATATTATTCTAAACTCAGGACCATATTGGGCTATTATCCCAATTATACTTATTACGTCATTTTTTTGTGCAGTAAAGGGATTTGAAGCCTTATCAAGAGCCGGGTTAATTATTTCTGTGTTTTCTGTTGTTTTTCTTTTGTATATATTAATTGAACCGTCTTATTCAACGAATTACAGTAAACTGAATGTTGAATTAAAATTTGACGTTTTGCCTGCTTTGATTATGCTTTATCCCTCGGTATGTAATATGGTACAAAATAAAAAAATCAGAGGAGAAAAAACATCACATCAGGTTGTTTTCTCCCTTATGTCCTTTCTTACGGTAGGTTTTTTTCTGCTTTTTTCTTCATCAATAGGCAATATTTATCCTGTTCATTACCTTGCTAAATCAGTTCGTTACGGAGTATTTAAGGGTGGAGATTGCCTGTTACTAACTTTATTGACAGTTTCAGTATTGTTTGTTATTGCTAATAGCGCATTAGCAGTATGTGATAATTCTAAAAATCGTTCAATAAATTTAGCTGTATTTCTTGGAATAGTGTTTATTCTTTCTCTATTATCAGCCTATTTTCATAATATACAGGGCTTAATTCTTAATGATTTAGTTTTGCTTGTATCATCATTTGCTGTTTTGTTAATAGGGTTTGTAGCATTATGTACAACAAAGTACAAAAAGAATTAATAAAAATTCACAAATTCACTTTTCAAATCAAAGTATTTGTAGTATAATAAATCTGTATAATTATGCGTAAAAGTAGATTACCGTATTATTATGAAACAGAACGAAAGGTGGATGGACTTATGGCAGGAGATTACAGCGTTTCACTAAAAAAGATTATTGATGAATTATCTCTTAAATCTGTATTTATGCCTTCTGAACCTGATGAAATTATGATAACCAGTATTGATATCAACCGTCCGGGTTTACAGCTTACAGGTTTTTTTGATTTTTTTGATAAATCCAGAATTCTTGTATTTGGTAATACTGAATTTTCGTATCTTGCACGTTTCGGGGCGGAACAACAGCAGCATGTAATTGACTCAATATTCAAATTCGGACCTCCGGCTGTAATACTTTGTCGTAATTATGAGCCCACAGACATCATATTGCAATCCGCCTCTGAATATAATATTCCGATTTTGCAGACCTCAGACAGCACTTCTTCCTTAACAGCCGCATTGGTTACATTCCTTAATGCTGAACTGGCTCCGAGAATTACACGTCACGGAGTACTGGTTGAAGTATACGGTGAAGGATGTTTAATTATCGGTGACAGCGGTGTTGGTAAATCCGAAACCGCAATAGAGCTTACTAAGCGCGGACACCGTCTTATAGCAGATGACGCTGTGGAAATCCGCAAAACTAACAACAAAACACTAATCGGACAGTCACCTCAGAACATAAGGCATTTTGTAGAGCTTCGAGGTGTAGGTATTATTAACGCACGAAATCTTTTTGGTATGGGTTCGATCAAGCTTTCCGAAAAGATTGATATGGTTATTAATCTTGAATTGTGGGACAATCAGAAGGTTTACGACAGAATGGGACTTGAAAACGAATATATGGAAATTCTCGGCATAGATGTTCCTATGATGACAATTCCTGTAAAGCCGGGACGTAACCTTTCAATTATTATTGAAGTTGCAGCTATGAATAACCGTCAGAAGAAGATGGGCTATAACGCTGCTCAAGATTTGCTTACAAGTCTCGGAATGGAAATTGATGAAACAATGGTAGAGAAAAAAGTAGTAGATAACTGGGATTAATCCCAATACATACGGGTAGGGTAGTTACTATGAGTAAATTTGATTCAGTATACAGCTTGGCGAAAATACTGGGCTGTAGTGCTAAATATGATGAACCAATGAGCAATCATACCACCTTTAAAATAGGCGGCAAGGCTGCCTTGTTTCTTAAAGTGGATAAAGCGTCTCAGCTTTCAGAAATAATAAAGCTTTGTAATTTACAGAATATTGAGTATTACATTCTGGGCAAGGGAAGTAATCTTCTTGTAAATGATAATGGAGTGGATAAGGTTGTAATTAGTCTTACAGGTGACTTTAAACGTATTGAAAGGTTAGACGATACAACCTTGTATTGCGGTGCAGGCTGTTCTTTAGCCGGTCTTTGCAGAGAGGCTGAAGAAAATAGCTTGTCAGGTTTAGAGTTTGCATGGGGAATACCGGGATCGGTAGGCGGTGCAGCTTTTATGAACGCAGGTGCCTACGGCGGAGAAATGAAAGATGTAATCTATTCTGTCAGCCATATTGATAAAGAAGGTAAGTTAGGACAAATTAAATCTAATGATTTAGACTTTTCATATCGACACAGTATTTATAAGGATAACGGCTTTACTATTATCGGAATTACAGTAAAGCTTAAACTTGACAGTAAAAATCTAATCCGTAATCGTATGGATGATTTTATGCAGAGAAGAAAAGACAAACAGCCTTTGGAGTACCCGTCAGCAGGCTCAGTATTCAGACGTCCGGAGGGTAATTATGCCGGAACTTTGATTGAGCAATGCGGTCTAAAAGGTAAAACTATCGGCGGAGCTCAGGTTTCTCCAAAACACGCAGGATTTATTGTTAATATCGGCGGTGCAACCTCAAAGGATGTGCAGGACTTAATCAGCTTTATTCAAACAACTGTTAAAGAAAAAACCGGATATATACTTGAAAGGGAAATTATTTTTCTTTAACAGAATAATTTAAACATTAATAGCATTGATTTATTAAATAGGTGATTTTATGGATTTTATAATTATAACCGGTTTGTCAGGAGCAGGAAAAACCGGTGCGCTCCACTCTATGGAGGATATTGGATATTATTGCGTAGATAATTTGCCCTCTAACCTTCTTAGAACCTTTTACAATCTTTGTGAAACCTCTACAGATAAGGCAATGAAAAAGGTAGCTGTAGTTATAGATGTGCGAGGCGGCGATAATTTGAAAAGCCTTTTTAGAAATATTCAGGATTTTCGTGAAGAAAATAAGGAATTTTCAGTGGTTTTTCTTGATGCGAATTTTGATACTCTTGTAACCCGCTTTAAAGAAACAAGACGTCGCCACCCGCTTACCGATATGACTCCGGATAATTCAATGGAAGCGGCTTTAGCTTTAGAGGCCACCTATCTTGAGCCTTTTAAAAGACTTGCAGATTATGTAATTGATACAACCCATATTAATAACAAACAGCTGAAAGAGCGTATTTCTACTATATTTCTTGGTGATGTTCAGAAAAGTATTGTACTAACTTTTATGTCATTTGGTTTTAAATACGGGATACCAAATGACTGCGACTCTATTTTTGATGTTCGTTGTTTGCCTAATCCTTTCTACATTCCCGAACTTAAGAAAAAAACAGGTTTTGACAAGGAAGTCTATGATTATATTTTCGATAGTGAAGAAACCAAAATCTTTGTAAAAAAACTAATTGATTACCTTGATTTCGCAGTACCTTTATATCTTAAGGAAGGTAAGGTTGAATTTGTAGCAGGAATTGGCTGTACAGGGGGACAACACAGAAGCGTAGCAATAGCTAATTTGTTAAGAGAGCATTTTGCTAAGAAAGACTATAAAACTGTAGTCAGCCACAGGGATATGAATAAAAACCTATAAATACCATTTATAAACCATTAAGGAGAGAACAATGTCCTTTTCCTCTGACGTAAAAAAGGAGCTTTGCAGTATTAAATATAACGATTACGCTGAGCTTTATGCGGAGTGCTATGGAATGTTGTTGTTTGCAAGACGTTTTACACTTCGTGAAATATTATTTAAAACTGAAAATTTTTACGCAGCTTCACGTTTTGAGGATTTTATTATGGAGCTGTTTCACCCTATTATTGAAAAACAATCATCACTTAAAATAAAAAATTCAAATACTATGCTGTATAAAGTGATGGTAGTGTCACCTGAAGATTGCAAAAATATTTATGAAAACTTCGGACATACAAAGCGTGATGTAAAGCTGATGATTAACAGAGCTAATATTGACAGCGAAAGCATATACCCATCATTTCTTAGGGGCGTTTTCCTAAGCTGTGGCTCTGTGACCGACCCTAACAAAGGCTATCATCTTGAGTTCAATGTTCAGCATAAAACCTTGGCTGAAAATCTCATTCTGCTTATAAATGAAATCGATGTTTTTAACCTAAAGCCAAAGCTTGCTGAGAGAAAAGGCGGATATGTTGTTTATTTAAAAGACAATAATTCAATTTGTGATTTTCTGGGATATATAGGAGCAGGAAATTCTGTAATGTGTATGCTTGAGGCTACAGCAGTTAAAGATATTCGCAATAAAATTAACAGACAGCGAAATTCCGAAATAGCCAATATACATAAGCTTGCCTCAGCCTCTGCAAAACAGCTTAATGCAATTAAAAAAATTATTGATAGTAACGGCATTGAAAGTTTGCCTTCCGAGCTTAAACAGCTTGCACTTTTAAGGCTTGATAACCCGGAAATGTCCTTAAAAGAACTTGGGGAAAGCCTGAATCCGCCTATTTCCCGAAGCGGGGTAAACCATAGAATAGAAAGAATATTTAAAATTGCAGATTCAATACAGGAGGAAGTATGAGCGAAAAATTGACTTTTGAAAAAGCAAATGAAAAACTGGAAAAGCTTGTTCAAAAAATGGAAAGCGGAGAACTTTCTCTTGAAGAAAGTATGAAAACTTATGAAGAAGCCTTTAACCTTTTATCCTTTTGCTATAAACAGCTTGATGATTGTAAGGGACAAATAGTAAGTATTAATACCAGACTTGAAGAAATTAATAAAAAAGAGGAATTATTCAATGACTGATTTATCAAATATAGAAAAAGCATTATATAGTTATCTGCCCCAAGATCATCCTCTTTTAAGGAATCTTATTTCATCAATGGAATACAGCCTAAAAGCCGGAGGAAAGCGTATAAGACCTACGCTTGTACTGGAGTTTTCAAGAGTATGCGGTGGTACAGATGAAGTGGCAATGCCATTTGCCTGTGCTTTGGAAATGATACACACTTATTCATTAATACACGATGACTTACCCTGTATGGATAATGACGATATGCGCAGAGGCAAGCCTTCAAATCATATTGTTTACGGTGAAGATATTGCACTCCTGGCAGGTGACGCCCTTCAAAGTTTGGCATTTGAAACTATGTCAAAGTCTGATACTGTTTCAAAGTCAGGTGCAGAAATTGCGGTTAACTGTATTAACATACTCTCAAATTATTGCGGAGCAGTTGGTATGGTGGGCGGTCAGGTAATTGACCTTGAACACGAAAACAAAGAAACAACAATTGATGTTATTACCCGGATGCACCATAAAAAAACAGGGGGACTAATTAAAGCCGCCTGCGAAATGGGTTGTGTTTGCGGAAATGCAGATAAAGAGAAAATTTTGTCTGCAAGAAAATACGGTGAAAATATCGGACTTGCTTTTCAGATAATGGACGATATTTTAGATGTAACATCAACGGGAGAGAAGCTTGGTAAGCCTATCGGAAGCGATAAAGAGAATAATAAATCTACTTATGTTTCTCTTCTGGGAATTGATAAATGCAGAGAGCTTGTAGAAAAGTACACTTCTTCAGCAATCTCAGCTTTAGAGGTGTTTGATAATGATACAACTGCTCTAAAGGAAATTGCAGTAAAGCTTTCAAAAAGAGAAAAATAAAGTGGGGTAAAGGATTATGGGTGACCGATATAAAATCCTTTCTACAATTAAATCACCAAAAGATGTCAAAGCCTTAAATGAAGCAGAAATTAAGGAGCTTTGTGCCGAAATAAGAGAAAAGCTTATTGACGTAGTTTCAATTAATGGGGGACATCTTGCACCTAATCTTGGTATAGTTGAGCTTACTGTAGCTTTACACAGGTCTTTTAATGCGCCAAAAGACAGCATTGTATGGGATGTAGGTCATCAGGGCTATGTTCATAAAATGCTTACAGGAAGATACGAGCAAATTGATACCATACGTCAAAAGGACGGTATTGCCGGTTTTCCTAAGCGTAGCGAAAGCGTCTATGATGACTTTAATGCAGGTCATTCCAGTACATCTATATCAGCTGCCTATGGTATAGCCAGAGGAAAACAGCTGAAAAATGATAATTCCTACACAATAGCAGTAATAGGCGACGGCTCTTTTACAGGCGGACTTGCCTATGAAGGACTTAACAATGCCGGAAGATATAAAAAGAATTTTATTGTCATTTTAAATGATAATAAAATGTCTATTTCCAACAATGTAGGAGCAATGGCGATGAATTTGTCCCATATGCGAATTAAACCCTCCTACATCAGAATTAAGAGAAGAACCGAAAAAATACTGTCCCATATACCGATTATTGGTAATTTCTTCAAAAAGATACTTAAAAGAAGTAAGTCTAAAATTAAAAATCTCATATATAAAAACACATTGTTTGATTTTTTAGGCTATACATATTTAGGTCCTATAGACGGTCACGATATGGACGAGCTGGAAAGCGCAATGGAAGCGGCAAAACAATATAACGAACCGGTATTGATTCACGTAGTAACCAAAAAAGGAAAAGGTTACGAGCCTGCTGAAAACCATCCTAAGGAATTTCATGGTATCGGCAGATTTGATATAGAAACAGGTGAGCCTCTTTCAATAAGCAAAGGCTTTTCCTATAAATTCGGTAAATACCTATGTTCAATGGCTTCTAAGGATAATAACATCTGTGCTATTACTGCTGCTATGACATTAGGAACTGGTCTTTCAGATTTTTCAAAAATGTTTAAGACTAGGTTTTTTGATGTAGGTATTGCTGAGGAACATGCTGTTACTTTTGCTTGCGGACTGGCTACCAGGGGTATAATTCCTTTCTTTGCAGTATATTCAACATTTCTGCAAAGAGCCTATGACCAGCTTATCCACGATGCAGCAATACAGAATTTGCATATTGTAATATGTGTTGACAGAGCCGGAATTGTAGGTGATGACGGAGAAACACATCAGGGATTATTCGATGTTAGTATGCTTAATACTATACCGGGCGCCTCTATTTATTCCCCCTGCTATTTCAGCGAGTTAAAACACTCCCTCAATGCAGCGGCATATATGTGTGACGGACTTGCAGCGGTACGTTATCCCAGAGGTACTGAGCTTTATAAGCCTGATGATATAGATAAAACCAGTATAAACTTTGATGTGTACGGCGAAGGCGACATTATCCTTGTTACATACGGAAGATTGTTCTCCTACGCCTGCAAAGCAAAGGAAATTCTTGCAAGCGAAGGAATTAATATAAAAATCATTAAACTGTGCAGAATCAAGCCTATTGATACAAAAGCAGTAGAGGAAGCCTCTAAAGGAAGTAAAGTATTTTTCTTTGAAGAATCTCTTTTAGCAGGCGGAATAGGCGAGTCCTTCGGATATGATCTTAAAAAACACAGCTTTAAAAATTACTATAAAATTCACGCAATTAAAGATACGTTTGTTCAGCATCAAACTGTTGAGCAGGCATTAGAAGAATATATGCTTGATCATAAGGGAATGGTTAAGATTATTAAGGAAAATATATGAAAAAAAGACTTGATGTTTTAGTTTATGAGAAAGGCTTTGCTGAAAGCAGAGAAAAAGCCAAAGCTATAATAATGGCAGGAAGCCTCTAAAGGAAGTAAAGTATTTTTCTTTGAAGAATCTCTTTTAGCAGGCGGAATAGGCGAGTCCTTCGGATATGATCTTAAAAAACACAGCTTTAAAAATTACTATAAAATTCACGCAATTAAAGATACGTTTGTTCAGCATCAAACTGTTGAGCAGGCATTAGAAGAATATATGCTTGATCATAAGGGAATGGTTAAGATTATTAAGGAAAATATATGAAAAAAAGACTTGATGTTTTAGTTTATGAGAAAGGCTTTGCTGAAAGCAGAGAAAAAGCCAAAGCTATAATAATGGCAGGAGAAATCTATGTAGATAATCAGAAAGCCGATAAGTGCGGACAGTCCTATGATGAAAATGTAAATATTGAATTTCGGGGAACTGCTCCAAAGTATGTAAGCCGAGGGGGCTTAAAGCTTGAAAAAGCTATAAATAACTTTGATTTTGATTTAAAAGACAAAATCACAATGGATATCGGAGCTTCTACCGGCGGGTTTACTGACTGTATGCTCCAAAACGGTGCAAAAAAGGTTTATTCAATTGATGTAGGCTATGGACAGCTTGCTTGGAAATTACGCACAGATGAACGTGTAGTAAATCTTGAAAGAACTAATATGCGAAATGTAACTGAAGAAACAATCCCTGAAAAGATTGATTTTTTCTCCATTGACGTAAGCTTTATTTCCTTAAAGCTTTTACTTCCGGTAGCACGAAAGCTTTTAAAAGATAACGGGCAGGCAGTATGTCTTATTAAGCCGCAGTTTGAAGCAGGCAGAGAAAAAGTCGGCAAAAAAGGCGTGGTAAGAGATCCCGCTGTGCATATAGAGGTTGTAACTTCAATTTATAATTTCTGTCTTGAAAACGGCTATAGCGTGCTTAACCTGGATTTTTCGCCGATTAAGGGACCTGAGGGAAATATTGAGTATCTTATACATTTGCAGAAGTCCGATTCTCCAAAATCTTCAACAAATATTTCTCCTGAAGAACTTGTTAAAAAATCTCATCAGGAGATTGGTTAGTTATTTTATTTAGTATTTGCTGACAAAAAGGTGATATTATGAAAATTGCAATTCTTGTAAATCTAAGCAAAACAAAAGCAATTGAATGTTCAAAAAATATCTCAAAGCTCTTTAACTCAAAGGGTGCAGAAGTTTTAATGCTTAAGGATTGTGAAGATAGTTTTGAGAATTATAATATTTCCTATTGTGATACATTGGAACAGATTTTTGAAGTCTGTGATATAGCTGTAACAGTGGGCGGTGACGGTACTATTATTCACAATGCCAAATATGCAGCAAATGCAAACAAACCCTTAATAGGTGTAAATGTGGGACGTTTAGGATTTGCAGCAGATGTTGAGCCGGAACATATTGATGATCTTTTAAATCTCTTGACAGGGGATTATAATATCCAAAACAGAATGTTGCTTGAAGTAGAAGTTTTACATTCTAATGGAACTTCTGAGAGCTTTATTGCAGTTAATGACGCAATTGTTGCAAGAGGACAAATGTCACGAATAATTGATTTAACAGTATTTCTTAATGATTCTAAAATCACAACCTACAGAGCAGACGGTTTGCTGTTTTCAACTCCCACAGGCTCTACTGCCTATGCACTTTCAGCAGGAGGTCCTGTAATTTATCCGGAAATGGAGTGTATTTTAATTACACCTGTTTGCCCACATTCACTTATTTCACGTCCGGTACTTCTAAACAGTGACGCTAATCTGTCTGTAAAAGTAAAAGCTCCTGAAAATGCCTCTATAATTCTTACAATTGACGGAGAAATTAATATTACATTAACTGACTCAGATATTGTTAAAATTAATAAATCAGATAAAAACTTAAAATTGTTATCTTTATATAAACGCAATTTTTACCAACTTCTTAATGAAAAATTAAAGGAAAGAGAAAACTAATGAAATCAAGAAGACAGGCTTGTATAATTGAACTAATAAACGAATATCCTATTGAAACACAGGAAGAGCTTATGAACAAGCTCAGAAGTACCGGTTTTAATGTCACTCAGGCTACAGTATCAAGGGATATTAAGGAATTAAGACTTTTAAAATCCTTATCTCCTGACGGTAAATATCGTTATACATCTATTTCTAAGGATTCATCAGATGTAAAAAATGATGTACAACGCTTTTTCAAAACCTCTGTAGTTTCACTTGAATCAGCTCAAAATATTATTGTAATCAAAACCCTTTCCGGTATGGCTCAGGCTGTATGCGCATCATTTGACGGTGCAGGATATAAGGACGCAATAGGTACAATAGCCGGTGACGATACTATTTTTGTAGTATGTACTGATAATAAAGCAACTCAGAATCTAATGTTTGATTTAAAGAAATTTTTGTAATTTAGATTGTTATTTAACTGTCTCTTATACACATCTGACGCTGCCGACGATACTCCTTGTGTA
>CAMFZJ010000017.1 GCA_946004305.1 uncultured Clostridia bacterium
TTGGCTCTGCTATACCGATTATTATGGGACAAAATATCGGCACCTGTGTAACTGCACTTATCTCCTCAATAGGTGCAAACAAAAATGCTAAACGCTCAGCTGTAGTTCACCTTATTTTCAATATTGGGGGCACAGTTATTTGGCTTGGAGTGTTTGAGTTAGTCAACCTTTTTGTAAACTTCTCTTTCCTTGATAACACCATAGGCGTTATGGGAATTGCAGTTGTACACACAGCCTTTAATGTGCTTTGTACACTTACACTGTTTCCGTTTACAAAACAGCTTGAAAAAATTGCCTGTCTTATTGTTCGTGATGACAAAGAACAGCAAAAGCAGGAAATTCTCGACACAAGACTTTACTCTACACCTGCTGTTGCACTTGAAAATGTAAACAAATATATTACTGAAATGACTCTTGGTGTTGAAGCAGCTCTTAAGCTATCCTTTGAAAGCATACTTGAGTATAATCCGAAGGCTCACAAAAAAATAGCCGAGTACGAGAAAAAGGCTGATAAATATGAAGATGAAATCGGCAAATATCTTATAGGGCTTTCAAGCCTTAGCATAACAGATAGGGATAGTCTTAATATTTCAAAATACCTTCATTTTATAGGCGAGCTTGAGAGAATGTCAGATCACGCTTTGTCTTTGTCAGAATCAGCCGAAGAAATAAACAGAAAGAAGCTTGCCTTCTCTGATACTGCAAGGGCAGAAATTGAAACTATGATAAATGCAGTAACTGAAATGCTTAACTACACAGTAAGCACCGTTACAAAGAATGACCTTATTTCAGCTGCTGAGATAAGTCCTCTGGAGGAAGTAATTGACAGTCTTAAAAAGCAATTACATAAAAACCACATCAAGCGCCTGCAAAACAATGGCTGTACGATTGAAATGGGATTTATTCTTTCTGATATTACAACTGTTCTTGAAAGGGTTTCCGACCACTGCAACAACCTTGCACTTTATGTTATTGATAACCAAAGAGAAAGCTTGGGACTTCACGAAAAGAGCAAGTATCTAAAGAAAACAAATTCTCTTTTCCAGGAAAAATACCAAAGATATTATGAAAAATATATGGTAGTTTAATATCTTGAAAAATGTATTAAAATGCTCCTGCACAACAATGTGCAGGAGCATTTTACTGATAAAATATGGTTAGAATATATTAGAATACAACAATTATTTTTGTTCCTTTGTCAAGTTCACTTTCAATACTTAGCTTGCCGTTATGGTGTTCTACTCCGTGCTTTACAATTGAAAGTCCAAGCCCTGTGCCGCCTACCTCTTTACTGTGGCTTTTGTCAACCCGATAAAATCTTTCAAAAATTCTATCCTTGTTTTCCTCACTTATACCGATACCCGTATCTTCCACAATAAGGGTTGTTTTCCCCTGTATTGGCGCTATTGTAATATCGACCTTGCCATTTGGTTTATTATACTTGATTGCATTATCCACAAGGTTATATACTATTTCATCAAGTACAGCAGGAACACCGAATACAATCGCCTTTTCACCTATTAAATTAAGCTTAACATTATTGCTTTCTGCTATAGGCGTCAGTCTTTCTACAACACTTTCTCCTATATCATGCAAATCAACTTTTTCAGAAATTTCTTCCAAAGTGTTGTTATCAAGCTTTGAAAGCTTAATTATGTCATTTACCAAAGTTATAAGCCTGTTTGTTTCTTTTATTATATTCTTTGAAAAATGCAGGTCTGCCTCCTTTGGGGTACTATCCAAAGCAATAACTTCCGCAGATGCAAGTATTGCTGCCAGAGGAGTCTTTAGTTCGTGGCTTACATTTGCTGAAAATTCACGTCTTAAAACTTCTCTTTGATGCTTTTCCGTAATATCAAGAATAACTGCAACCGCACCTCTTACATTTTCATCAACATAAACCGGATTGCTGAAAAGCTCATAGCAACTGTCATTATATTCTATAACCTCTGAAATATGCTCGCCGTAGGTTGATGACCTAATATAATCAGAAAAAGGTTTGGTAACGTTTTTAATATTATCAATTTCAGAAATACCCAGTATGGTTTTTGCACTATCGTTAAATGAAAGGATTTTTCCATACTGGTCAATTATCAAAAGTCCTTCCTTCATATTTTTGGTAATGGCGGTAAACTCAGCCTGTGTACGCTTAAGCTCCTTAATTTGCTTTTTAATAACAACATTTTGAGTACGGATTTTTTGAACAAGAGGTTCAATTTCCTCATAGGTTGAGGACAGCTCAGCATTTTCAAGGTCCAGCTCATTAATTGGCTGGACAATTTTTCGGGACGCAAGGTAGGCTGAAATATAAGAAATCACAAGAGAAATAATCACCACGATTGCAAAGGGCTGGAGCATATTGATAAGTAATATCCACACAGAATATTGATTGGTGGATACTCTTATAATTGTTCCGTCATTCAAAAGCTTTGCACAGTACATTGTCTTTTCTGAAAGAGTATCGGAATTACGGACTGCTTCACCCTCTCCGTTTAATATAGCTTCTTTTATTTCCTGTCTGTTAAGGTGATTTTCCATTTTATTGACCGAAGCGTCTGTATCATATTTTACAGAACCGTTGCTGTTTATCCATGTGATACGCTTATCGTTTCCAAGCTCAAGTTTTTTTAGATAATTGACGCCGTTCTGTTCCACTCCAACCGATACTGTTTTCAGCTCGGTATGCAGTTCTTTCATAAGCTCATTGCCGTAAAAGCTGTAGGTTACGCCAAAAACAATAACTATTGTAGAAATGATTACGGCAAGACAGCCTAAAAAAACATTTTTGAATATTTTTTTCGTCATATCATTCACCTAACTTATATCCGAATCCGCGAACGGTTTTGATGTAATCACCACATTCGCCAAGCTTTGTACGAAGTGTTCTTATATGAACATCAACCGTTCTGTTTTCTCCGTCAAATTCATATCCCCAAATTTTGTTGAGAAGATTATCTCTGGAAAAAACTACTCCTTTGTTCTTCATAAGTAGAAGCAACAGCTGGTATTCCTTATAGGTAAGGGTTATGTTTTTTCCGTCTGCAACAATAAGGTGCTTTTCAGGATTCATAACAAGTTTACCCACTCTCAGCTCCTGCATATTTTCCTTTGAGGAAGTTCTTCTGAGGAGAGCTCTTATTCTTGATACAAGCTCAAGCATACTGAAAGGTTTTGTCATATAGTCGTCAGCACCGCTGTCAAGACCTATTACCTTGTCATATTCAGAGTCCTTTGCAGTCAGCATAATAACCGGTATTTCCTGAGTATTGCTGTCTGCTCTTAACTTGCGAAGAATCTGAAGTCCGTCTTCCTCAGGCAGCATAATATCAAGAATAATAAGATCGGGCTTTTTGTTTTTCATTTCGTTCCAAAACAATGACGGTCTTTCAAATCCTTTAACTTCAAAGCCACTGCTTTTCAATGTATAAAACACAGCCTCGTTTATACTTTTGTCATCTTCAATAAAGTAAATCATAATAAAAACTCCAATAATTTTACTTATGTTTATTATATCATTATTAAGTTAAATGAAAAGACTTTTATTGTTAAATCTGTGTAAAATAAGAAAGCGTGCGCTTTCTTTAGCCATTGCTCGTACGCATTCGAGGATTTTCCTATAAAGAAAAAAGCTATCCTAAAAGGACAGCTTGAATAGGTCTTAGTGATTACCGGTTATGCTGTAAACAATCCAGTTTGCAATATTTACTGCATGGTCGCCGATTCTTTCAAGATATTTTGCAACCATAAGTATGTCGAGAGCAAGCTCGCCCTCTCCCCCTTTGCGTATAACGTCAATAAGCTCTGTTTTAACCTTAACGAAAAGCTCATCCACCTTATCGTCAAAATTTATTACCTTATAGGCTGTTTGCAATTCTCTTTCCGTAAAAGCAGATAATACAAGCTTTACCATTGAAATTACTTCAATAAACAGATTGTTAAGGTGAAGCTTACTGTCTATACCACAGTTGCGAATAAACTTTGCAAGTTCAACAATGTCAAGAGCCTGATCGCCTATTCGCTCTATATCCGAAATAAGTCTATGAGCAGATGTGACTGTTCTCAAATCTCCTGCAACCGGCTGTTGGTGGAGCATCAGTCTAACGCACAAGCCCTCAATTGACCTTTCCTTGTGGTCGATTTCCTCTTCATAATTTTTAACCTGTAGGCACAGGTTATTAAATTCATCTTCATCTACCGGCGGGTTCAATACAGCTTTTGATGAACTCTCTATAGCAGAAATGCAAATCTCTCCCATTTCCTTTACTTCGGAACAAAGATGTTGAAGTTGTTTGTTATAAATATCTCTCATATTATCCGAACCTTCCTGAAATATAGTCCTCTGTCTTTTTGTGCTTAGGCTGATAGAAAATCCGGTGTGTATCACCATACTCAATTACTTCACCTAAAAGGAAGAACGCTGTTTTGTCAGAAATTCTTGCAGCTTGTTGCATAGAGTGAGTAACTATAATAATAGTGTATTTTTCTTTTAGCTCTAGGGTTAAATCCTCAATTTTTGATGTTGAGATTGGGTCTAAAGCTGATGTTGGCTCGTCCATAAGAATAATCTCAGGGTTTACAGTTAGTGCTCTGGCTATACAAAGCCTTTGCTGTTGACCTCCTGAAAGAGCCAATGCTGATTGTTTAAGCTTATCCTTAACCTCATCCCAAAGTGCAGCCTGCTTTAAAGTTGTTTCTACAATTTCGTCAAGCCTTGCTTTTTTCTTAATTCCGTGGGTGATTGGACCGTATGTAAGATTATCATATATACTCATTGGGAACGGATTTGGCTTTTGGAATACCATTCCTACCCTTTTACGAAGATGGTTTACGTCCATATCCTTATATATATTTTTTCCGTCAAGGAGTATTTCTCCTTGGATTTTGCAGCCTTCTACAAGGTCATTCATCCTGTTAAGAGTTTTAAGAACTGTTGACTTACCGCAACCGGAGGGTCCGATAAATGCGGTAATCTGATTTTCAGGTATATCAAGGTCAATACCCTTTATTGCCTTAAAATCTCCATAGTGTAAAACCAAATCTTTTATTTCAAATTTACTCATACTAAACTCCTTATACCTTTGCAATTTTCTTTGCTACAAAGTTTGACAGGGCGTTAATGCCAACAACAAGCAGCAAAAGAACAACTGCTGTTGCATAAGCCTCTTTAGTGTATAACCCTTCTGTAAGCAGACAGTAAAGATGTACTGACAAGGTTCGTGCTGAGGACATAAGTCCTGTTGCTGTATTAGCAACTGTTCCTGCTGTAAAGATAAGGGCAGCCGATTCTCCCACAATTCTGCCTATAGCAAGAATCACTCCGGATAAAATGCCGGGAACAGCAGAAGGAAGGATAATCTTGAATATAGTTCTAAGCTTACCTGCACCAAGTCCAAAGGAACCCTCTCTGTAGGTATCAGGTACAGCAAGCAAGGCTTCCTCAGTTGTACGGATGATTGTAGGCAATACCATAAGTACAAGGGTTAAAACACCTGCAATAAGGGAGTATCCCCAACTAAGTGCGATTACAAATGCAAGAAATCCGAAAAGTCCGAATACAATTGACGGAATACCTGCCAGTGTTTCTGTTGTTACTCTGATTACTTTAACAAACTTGCTGCCTTTTTTTGCATATTCAACAAGATAAACAGCAGAGAAAATACCAACCGGAACTGCAATAAGCAAGGTTAAGAAAGTAATTGAAACTGTGTTTATTATTGAGGGCAGCATAGAAACATTTTCTGAGTTATATTTAAGGCTGAACAAAGAAGGGGTAAGATTAGGAATACCGTTTATAAGAATATAGCAGATAATAAACAAAACCGAAGCTACTGTTATAAAGGTGCAGATTCCTATTAATATGAGGAGAATAAAGGAAAAAGGGTGTTTAAGATAAGTTTTAAGCTTTGACATTACTTATCCTTCTTTCTTGTAACAAGTGAAAAGCATACGTTGATTATGAGAATAAATACAAAAAGCACTACCGCAGTACCTATTAGGGCTTCTCTGTGAAGTCCTGTTGCATAGCCCATTTCCATAACAATGTTGCTTGTAAGAGTACGGACGCCGCTGGTAATACTGTTTGGAATAACAGCTTGATTACCGGCTACCATAACAACCGCCATTGTTTCGCCGATTGCACGTCCGACTGCAAGAATAATTCCGGAAACAATTCCGCTTTTGGCAGCAGGAATCACCGTTTTCATAATACTTCTTTCTTTAGTTGCACCTAAAGCTAAGGATCCTTCATAGTACATAGGCGGAACAGCTCGGATTGATGACTCCGCTGTGTTTATAATTGTAGGCAAAATCATAATGCCGAGTAAAATTGAAGTAGTAAGGATTCCTTTGCCTGATGTATGGGTAATACTCTGGATTACGGGTACAACCACAACAAGGCAGAAAAATCCATACACAATTGAGGGTACACTTGCCAGCAAATTTATCAAAGGCTTTATAACCTTGTATAGCTTTGCAGGACAGTACATTGCAAGAAAAACTGCTGTTAACAATCCGATAGGAACACCTATAATAATTGCTCCGGCAGTAACATAAATACTTGCAACAATCATTGGAAATATTCCAAATTCTTTTGAGGATGGATTCCAATGAGTACCAAATATAAATTTTATTATACCTATCTCGCCAATGGCAGGAACGCCATTGACGAAGATAAACAAACATATAGTAACTACAGCGATAATTGAAATACAGGCGCACAGTAAGAATATGTATTTCATTATACCTTCTTTAGCTTTCATTACTTTATGTCATCCCATTCTGTTATTTCTGCAAGGTAGATAGATTTAACCTGTTCTGATGTAATGTTCTCAAGGGGGTTATTATTGTTTACGATTACTGCAATACCGTCAAGAGCTATCTGTTCTGATTTTAAAGCTTCTGCTTCTTCATCTGAAAGCTCTCGTGATGACATACCGATATCTACAGCACCCTCTGTTGCTGACTGGATACCTGCTGAAGAACCGCTTTCCTGAATTTCGATAGTAACATCAGGGTTGAGCTTTTCGTAAGCGTCTTTGATTTTATCCATTACAGGGGCAACTGAGGTTGAGCCTGCAAGAGTGATTTTTCCGCTTACACCGGCAGCCTTATAAGCCGTAGTGTCTTCCATTGGAATGTATCCCTCTTCTTCAACAATAGCCTGTCCTTCTGTTGACAGAATGTAATTTTTAAAGTCCTCAGCAGCTTTTGAAAGCTTACCGTCAATGTAGCAGATATTGAATGGACGTGAAATTTTATATTCGCCGCTCTTTACGTTTTCTACATTACAATCTGCACCGTCAATTTGAAGTGCTTTAACCTCATCTGAAAGAGAACCAAGTGAAACATAACCGATTGAGCTTTCGTTACCTGCAACTGTTGTCATCATAACTGATGTTGAAGATGTGCTTTCAGCTGTTTCTGTAATTGCGTCATTTCCGTCTGCATCAACAATCTCGAAAAGTTCTGAGAATGCACCGCGGGTGCCGGAGCCTGACTCACGAGTGATAGGATAAATTGTACCTGTCATTGCAGTCTTTGCTGCTTCTGTTGAGCTTGCTGACTGAGTGTCTTTACTTTCTGTACCTGAGCAACCTGCAAATGCTGTTGCAAGCATTGCTCCGGCAAGAAGTGTGCATAATACTTTTTTCATTTTTAATACCTCTTTTAAAAATATATATTGTACTCCTTAGTACGAACATAATATTACAAGGCTAGTGTTAAATCTGAAATTCTGTTTTTGTAAAACATAAAAGTATGTTGTTAAATATATGTAAACAGTATTATTACCTGTATATTGGTTTAATTATAAAGCACAAATTACTATACTATTTATATATAGAAAAAGATGTAAAATAGGTATTGGCTATTTTAAAAATTTGTAGTATAATAGTTGGGATTATTGTTTAAAGGTT
The DNA here is from genome assembly GCA_946004305.1 of uncultured Clostridia bacterium. Taxonomy (GTDB): domain Bacteria; phylum Bacillota; class Clostridia; order Oscillospirales; family Acutalibacteraceae; genus Ruminococcoides. Next base: position 7,914 of record CAMFZJ010000017.1, read on the forward strand.
TGGTTTCTTTGAGAATTATATCAAAATTTGCCATTTTACTTATTCTTAGTACATTGCTGTGCTTATCGTCTTGCAATATAGGTAATGAATATTCCATAGAATTTTTCGCTATGGACACAATTATGTCGGTTAATGCATATGGAAACCAAAGCAAAGAGGCTGTTAAAAAAGTTGAAAAGGAAATAAACAGATTGGATAACCTGCTTTCTGTTCAAAATAAAAACAGCGATATTTACAAAATTAACGAAAATAAATGTATTTCTCCATCTAAGGAAACATTAAACATCATTAAAAAAGCAAAGAAAATATCCAGATTAACAGATGGTGCTTTTGATATTACCACAGAGCCTTTAACAAAAGCCTGGGGATTTTCCGGTGGTGCTGAAAACAGAGTCCCTGACAAAAAGGAAATCAGAAACATTCTTAAAAATGTGGGAGCTGAAAATATTAACATTAACAATGGGAAAATCACGCTTAATAACAATTCTTCTGTTGACTTAGGCGCCATAGCAAAGGGCTATGCTTCCCACAAAGCCGGTGAGATTTTTAATGACTATAAAATTACTTCTGCTCTGATTTCTCTGGGTGGAAACGTAAGGGCTGTAGGCAGTAAACCTGACGGCAGTCCTTGGATTGTAGGAATTGCAGACCCTGATAATACCGAAAAGCAAATAGGCACACTTTCTGTTAAGGACACATCTGTTATTACTTCAGGGGGGTATCAGAGATTTTTTGAAAGCAACGGAAAGAAATATCATCATATTATAAATCCGCACACAGGTTATCCTGCTGAAAACGGACTTAAATCTGTAACCGTTGTATCTGAAGATGATACTCTCGGAGACGGACTTACTACCGGATTATTTGTTATGGGACTTGATAAGGCAATAGAATTCTATAAAGAAAACGGTAGCTTTGGAGCTGTATTTATTACAGATAATAATGATATATATGTAACAGGTAACATTAAGGATATTTTTAAATCTAACAGAAGCTTTGAGGTAATAGAATAATGAAAAATAGGTTTTGGATTATTATTTTCTCAGCTGTTTTGATTATATCCGCAGGACTTTGGATATTAATAAGCAATCTGTCCCTTTCTGCAAATATTGTGGGGATTTATCAGAACAACAGGCTTATTAAAAAAATTGACCTAAATTCTGTTACTGAGCCATACGAAATTACTATTAGCGGAGAAGCAGGTAAAAACATTGTACAGGTTTCTAACGGTCATATTAAAATGAAGTCTGCCCAATGTCCTGACAAGATTTGCGTCAATCACGGTGAGCTTATCAGCAACACCTCCCCTATTGTTTGCCTGCCTAACAAAATTGTAATTAAGTTTGAAAATTCTTCTGAAAATATTGACGTAAAAACAGGAGTTAAATAATGAAAACTAAAAAACTGGTTTTTACTGCAATTCTTACTGCTTTGGCACTTGTTGCCTTTTCAATAGAAGCCGCTATACCGCCTATTACTCCCATTTACGGAATTAAGCTTGGTATAGCAAATGTGTTTACTTTATTTGCACTTTACACTCTTGGTCCTTATGAAGCCGCTGCCGTACTGTTTGTACGAATCACTTTGGGCAGTATTTTTACCGGTCAGGCAGTTTCATTTATATATAGTCTTTCCGGAGGGCTTCTTTCTTTTATACTTATGCTTATTCTTAAAAGATTTTTTCAGAAAGACAAGGTTTGGGTTTTAAGCGTATTGTGTGCAATCGCTCACAATGTTGGGCAGATTATTGCGGCTGTTATAATTACACAGACTTTTCAGATTGCTTTTTACTTACCTGTGCTTTTAATTTCAGGTATTATTGCAGGTGCATTTACAGGCTTGTGTGTTCAGTTCACTCTTTTGCACCTGAAAAGATTTGTAAATTAGTATTTAATTATCATTTTGGTATTTATGGAGGATAAAAAGGTATGAGATTAAGCGGAGTTAGGTTATTACACAAAAAGAACACCTCCGGCTGTATTCCACAAAGACTTCCTTTGCCGGAAAAGGTAATAATTCCTATGTCTATGCACATTGGTAAGCCTGCTGTCCCTGTGGTTAAGGTTGGTCAAAGGGTTACAGTTGGTGAGCTTATTGCCAAAGCGGATGGCTTTATTAGTGCACCTGTTCATTCAAGCGTTTCGGGAAAGGTTAAAAAGCTCGGAGAAATCACAGGTTATGGCGGTAATAAAATTACTGCTATAGAAATTGAAACTGACGGTTATCAGGAAATTTGTGAAAGTATTGCTCAGCCTGTAGTCACAGACTTTGAGAGTTTTGTTACTGCTGTAAAGGAAAGCGGTATTGTAGGTCTTGGCGGTGCAGGATTTCCAACATTTGTTAAGCTTGGGGTAAAGGATATTTCAGCAGTAAAAGCTGTGGTTATCAACGCTGCGGAATGTGAGCCTTACATAACTTCTGATACAAGAACAATGATTGATAAGGCTGAATACATAAAAAAAGGTATTGAGCTTCTACAGAAATATTTGCAGCCTGAAAAGGTTTATATCGGCATTGAAAACAACAAAAAAGAGGCTATTGCAAAAATGAAAGAGCTTGCCCTTGAAATGGATAAGGTGGAAGTTAAGGTATTGCCTGCTATTTATCCCCAAGGCGGTGAGAAGGTTCTTGTTTACAACACAATGGGCAAGATTATCCCGAAGGGGGGATTGCCACTTGATGTTGGCGCTGTAGTAATTAACTGTACTACTCTCTCTGCAATTGCCGAATATATTGAAACAGGTATGCCACTTATAGAGAAATGCATTACCGTTGACGGTTCTGCTGTTAAAGAGCCTAAAAATGTAATTGCTCCTATCGGTACTCCTCTTGAAAAATTGTTTGAGTTCTGCGGTGGTTTTAAATCTGAGCCTAAAAAGATTATATACGGCGGACCTATGATGGGAATTGCTGTTTCATCAACTGATGTTCCTGTAATAAAAAACACAAACGCTGTTATTGCTATGGACGAAAAAGAGGCAACTCCTCCAAAAACAACTGCTTGTATTAACTGCGGTGAATGTGCAAATCATTGTCCATTAAGACTTGACCCCAGGGAGTTTTCCAAAGCACTAAAGCTGGGATTATTTGATGAACTGCAAGGTCTTAATGCTGACTTATGCATGGAATGTGGCTGTTGCTCATATGTATGTCCTGCAAAACGGCCTATTGTTCAGAACAACAAGCTTGCTAAACAAAAGCTTAATGAATATTTAAGAGAACAAAAAGCAAAGGAGGATAAGTAATGGGTAAGCTTATTTCCGGTATTTCTCCACACGTTACTTCAAACAGAACTACTCAAAATATAATGCTTGACGTTATTATTGCTCTTGTTCCAGCAGGCATTGCTTCCGTTATTATTTTTGGATTGAGGGCTTTGCTTGTAATCGGAGTATGCGTTTTAGTCTGCGTTATCTCTGAGTACATATTTGAAAAAATCTGTAAAAAAGAAAACACGGTTATGGATTTGTCTGCTGTTGTAACAGGTCTTTTGCTTGCTTATAATCTGCCTGTTTCTATACCTTTGTGGCAGGCTGTATTCGGCAGTGCTTTTGCAATTATAGTTGTTAAACAGCTTTTCGGCGGTATTGGTCAGAACTTTGCTAACCCTGCCATTACTGCAAGAATTGTTATGCTTGTTGCTTTCTCAGGCGCTATGACTTCTTGGGTATTCCCTGACGCTTCTTCTACCGCTACACCTCTTGTTTATCTTTACAAAGGCGACTTAACTTCTATGCCTTCTTATTTAGATATGCTATTAGGTGTAAGGGGCGGTTGTCTTGGTGAAACCTGTACTATTGCTTTACTGGCAGGAGGTATTTATCTTATTGCAAGACGTGTAATAAGCTGGCACACTCCTGTTGCTTTTATAGGCACAGTCCTTGTTATGGCTTTGATTTTTGACAAAGCTCCTGTTTATCAGCTTATGTCCGGAGGACTTATTATCGGTGCTTTCTTTATGGCTACTGACTATGCTACTACTCCCTCAACAAAATGGGGCAAGGTTATTTTCGGTGTTGGCTGTGGACTTATTACTGTATTGATAAGATTCTGGGGTACTTCTCCTGAGGGTGTTTCCTACTCTATTCTTCTGATGAATATTTTTACACCTTATATTTCAAGACTTACCTGTCCAAAGCCTCTTACAGGAGGTAAAAAATAATGAAAAATACATTTAGAGATATTATTAAGCCTGTTGTTGTACTTACCTGTATTTGTCTTATTGTTACAGCTTTACTTGCTTATGTAAATACAGTTACTTCTCCGATTATCGAAGATTCTGAACAGAAAGAAGCTCAGGCGGCTATGGCTGAGGTTCTAAGTGAGGCTGACGGATTTGAACAAATTGAATTTGAAAAATCTGCTGAAAGAGTAAGTGAAATTTATCAGGCAAAAAACGATACCGGGTATGTATTTATTCTCATAACAAAGGGCTACGGCGGAGATATGAAGCTTATCTGCGGTATCAAGTCTGACGGTACAATTGAAGCAACAAAAACTCTTTCTCACTCTGAAACAAGCGGTCTTGGTTCAAAGACTGCTGAGGATCCATACAAAAGTCAGTATGTTGGAAAAAATGCCGATACTTTAAAAGATGTTGACGCTATTTCCGGTGCAACAATTTCTTCGGTTGCTTACATTAACGCTATTGAAGACGCTGTTAATACTTTTGAGCTTATAAAGGAGGGTAAATAATGAGTAAAATACAGAACTTTTTAAAGGGTATTGTAAAAGAAAATCCTGTTCTTGTACTTATACTCGGAACATGCCCTACCCTTGCAGTTTCAACCAATGTATTAAGTGCTTTAGGTATGGGCGCTGCTTCTACAATCGTTTTGCTTTGCTCAAATATAGTTATTTCTGCCTTAAGAAATGTCATTCCGGATAAGGTAAGAATCCCCTGCTACATTGTTCTTATAGCAGGATTTGTAACTATGGTACAAATGCTTGTTAAAGCCTTTGCACCTGCTCTGGACAACGCTCTTGGAATTTATCTTCCCCTTATTGTTGTAAACTGTATTATACTTGGCAGAGCCGAGATGTTCGCCAATAAAAACAAGGTTATTGATTCTGCTGTTGACGCTTTAGGAATGGGCGTTGGATTTACACTTGCTCTGTTTTTGATGGCTACAATCCGTGAGGTTTTCGGCAACGGCACTTGGCTTGGTATTGAAATCCCTGTACTTATTGACAACCATATTTCAATTATGACTATGGCTCCGGGCGGGTTCTTGGTATTTGGTATTCTTATTGCTGTTGTAAACAAGGTGCTGAATAACAAAAATCCTAAAAAGGAATTTGGCTGCGAAGGCTGTCCCTCTGCTGATATTTGCGGTAAAAAAACCTGTGGTGACAAGGAGGCAGAATAATGACAAAACTTATTATAATTATGCTTTCTGCAGTATTCATAAACAACTATGTGCTGTCACGTTTCCTCGGCATATGTCCTTTCTTGGGCGTTTCCAAAAAGCTTAATCAGGCTGTGGGTATGAGCCTTGCCGTTATATTTGTTATGCTTATTGCTACTGCTGTAACGTGGCCTATACAAATGTTTTTACTTGAGCCCGGCAACCTTGGATATTTGCAGACTATTGTATTTATTCTTGTAATTGCTTCTCTTGTTCAGCTGGTTGAGATTATTTTAAAAAGATACATTCCTTCCCTGCATAAATCTCTAGGTGTATATCTCCCTTTGATTACAACTAACTGTGCTGTTCTGGGTGTTACTATTCTTAACATTGACGAGGGATATACTTTTATTGAAGCAATGGTAAACTCTCTTGGAAGCGGATTGGGATTTTTCCTTGCTATGGTTATGTTCTCCGGTGTTCGCTCTGTTATTGAGGGTGCTGATGTTCCTAAGGCTTTCAGAGGACTGCCTATTACCTTGGTAGCCGCTTCTATCACTTCACTATCCTTCTTGGGATTTTCAGGTGTTATAGAAAATCTATTTGCATAAAGGGGTGCTGATGATGTTAGAAATTATTTATGCAGTTATTCCTGTTGTTATTATCGGCATAATCTGTGGGGCTGTGTTAGTTGTAGCTTCAAAAATTATGGCTGTTAAAGAAAATGAAAAAATCCCTATGATAAGAGAATGTCTGCCCGGAGCAAACTGCGGTGCCTGCGGATATGCAGGCTGTGACGGATATGCAAAAGCTTTGGCTGAGGGTGAAACAACTTCTACTAATTTATGTATCCCCGGTGCTGATGAAGTTTCTCGCAAATTAAGTGAGATTATGGGCGTTGAGTTTCAGGATGTAGTGGAACAGGTTGCTGTTGTACACTGCGGCGGTGACTGCAATCACACAGAGGATATTGTGGATTACTGCGGTATTAAAAGCTGTGCCGCTGCAAAGCTGATTTACGGTTCTAAGGGCAGCTGCTCATATGGCTGTTTAGGCTTTGGGGACTGTGCAAACGCTTGTCCTAATGACGCTATTTGTATTGAAAACGGTGTTGCAAGAGTAAATACAAAGGCTTGTATCGGCTGCGGACTATGTGTCAAGGCTTGTCCTAACCACCTTATCTCTCTTATGGCTGATGTTGAAAGAGTTGTTGTTACCTGCAACAATAAAGATAAGGGTGCCGTTACACGCAAAGCTTGCAGTAACGGTTGTATCGGTTGCAAAAAATGTGAAAAGGTCTGTACTCAGGGTGCAATTAAGGTAAAGGATAATCTTGCTGTTATTGATTACACAAAATGTCCTGAATGTGATGACTTTGGCATTTGTGCAAGAGAATGTACTGTAGGATGTATTGTACTTGCTGATTTAAGCGGTGTTCATAGATTTAAAGCTAACTAATAAAATAAAAAAATTTCGGTTGAGGAGAAATATTCCTATAGCAAGGGGCTTTTCTCCTCAACCTTTTTTATAAAAATATTAACTTTCTATTGACAGATTAATAATATGGTGGTATATTATTAATAAC
>CAMFZJ010000018.1 GCA_946004305.1 uncultured Clostridia bacterium
TAACCACTCCTAATTAACTTTGCCAATGTAAGCCCCACACCCAAAGCACAAGCGGAGCTTATCCAAACACAGGGCAGAATACTAAAAGGCGATGTACTGCCGTAGCTCTGTCTTAATGAACCTACCATTGTAGGAATAAGCTGAATTGACGCAGTATTCATAACAACAAATGTAACCATATCATCAGTTGCAGTATGGCTGTTGTTCCCAAGCTTATGCAACTCACCCATAGCAGACAAGCCAAAAGGTGTGGCGGCATTACCAAGACCCAGTAAATTTGCACTTACGTTCATACTTATGTAATTCAGAGCCTTGCTGTTTTTCGGCACATTTTTAAAAAGCTTCTTCAGTAGGGGTGCTAACAGTTTTCCGATTACCTTTGTAATCCCACCCTGAGAAGCAATCTCCATTATTCCGGACCACAGCATAAGCATACCGGCAATAGTCAGCAAAAGCTCAATACTATCCTCTGCACCGGTAATAATCCCCTGACTAAGCTCACTGCCTTTGCCGAATACTATCCCGCATATTACAGAAACAAGTATTAAAAAACCAAATATATAGTTCAAAAACAGTCAACTCCTGTCGCATAATGTATTTTAAAAAATATTTTCTGTAAAATATTGACGTTTTTGTCAGTTTTTGGTAGAATATGATAAAACAATAAGGAGGTTTTTCTATGGCATTCCCAAGTTATAAAAAAATCGATGATGTTGGCCGTATTGTACTATCAAAGGATATCCGTCACGCTCTCGGTCTTAACACCAATGATATGCTGAAAATTGAAGTAGTTGAAAACAAAATCGAAATTACAAAGGCAGAGAATGAATGTTTGTTCTGTAAAACTACCACAGATCTTATGAGTTATAAAGGAAAATATATATGCAAAAATTGCCTGAAAGCACTAAATAAATAACACTTGACAAATCTCTGCAAATATCGCATTATATTAGTATATTATCTTTTTAGGAGTGAATTATATGGCTCGAATTGATAAAGAAAACTATTACCTTGATATAGCAGAAACAGTACTTGAAAGAGGCACCTGTATCCGCAGAAATTACGGCGCTATTATTGTAAAAAATGACCAGATTGTATCTACCGGATATGTAGGCGCTCCCAGAGGCAGGAAGAATTGCAGTGATTTAGGTACTTGTATCCGTTCTCAGCTTAACATTCCAAGAGGAACACGCTACGAGCTTTGCAGAAGTGTTCACGCAGAGGCAAACGCAATTATCCACGCCCCAAGAGAGCAAATGATTGACGCAACTATGTATCTCGTGGGAAAAGAATACGAAACCGGAGAATACATAGAAAATGCCAACTCCTGTGCTATGTGCAAACGTATGATAATCAATGCCGGAATCAAGCGTGTAGTAATCAGAAACAGCAAAACTAAGTTTACCGCTTTGTATGTTGAGGATTGGGTTGTAAATGACGATTCTCTTGACGGCAAAGAAGGATATTAACCTAAACATTAATTACAGTAAGGATAAGAGAGTGGATTTCCGCCCTTGATTTTTAGTTATGGTGAAAACCTACTATACAAACATAGAAAATATTTCTATGTCAGAATCAAATATCAGCAAAATATCTCCTGAAAGACAGCTTAGAGTAAAAAAGCTTATGCAGGAAACTCAAAAGAAACAATGCCTCACAGCAGGCTTACTGATTAATAAGCTTTTTCCAAATAAGGAAGTTAAGCTAAACCAATACGGTAAACCGTATATAGAAGATGACTTTCACTTTAATATTGCTCATAGTGATAATTATGTAATAATCTCGGTGAGCAGTAACGAAGTAGTAGGCTGTGATATTGAGGCAGTTTCCGAATACAACTATCTTAAGCTTGGCAGGGTTGTCTTTCATAAAAACGAAATGAATGCATTAAAAAATGCAGAAAATCAACAGGAAAAGTTTTTTGAATTGTGGACTAAAAAGGAAGCTTTCCTAAAATGTATCGGTACAGGCTTTCATTTTAAAAGCAAAAAAATCGACCTTTGTGAAAACAAACATTATGTAACATACGAAAATCAAAGGTATCGCTTTAAAGAGTATATGCTGAATGGGTACAAAATTATGCTATGCTCACCCTCCTCAGAATTTGCTCAAGAGCTTAAAGAAATAGTATTATAAATCAAACGGGGCTGTTTTTCAGCCCCGTTTTTCACTTAAATTACTTTAAGTTTTTCTCGTAAGATTCAATCATCTTTTTAACCATCTGTCCGCCTACAGAACCTGCCTGACGTGCTGTGATGTCGCCGTTGTAACCCTGCTTAAGGTTTACGCCTACTTCGCTTGCAGCTTCCATCTTGAAACGCTCAAGAGCTTCTTTAGCCTCTGGTACTACAATGTTACTCTTAGACATAGTATTTTTCTCCTTTTCTATTTATTTATAAATTTATCAATCAAGCAACTTTTCGTTGCTATAGTATTTTATGTGGCAATCTTTATTTTATATGTGGTAATATTAGTATAGCTTTATTCCATTTTTATCTAAAAAATCATAAAAAAACAAAAAATCCCGACTTGTCTAAATAATAAACAAGTCGGGATTAATTATTAATTTATATCCTTTTATATATAACTGCTATAGTATATTAATACTCTTCATAATCTTCTGTGCCGTCACTATACTTGATGATATAGTAACCATGGCCGGAACCGTCGCAGTCGTCAACTCTGGTTTTTGACACAATTTTCTTTCCGTCATAACCTTCAGTAGCTTTCGGCAACTGAGCAGTTGTTCGTTTTGTACCACGAACAATTACTTCATCAACAGGTTTTTTTGTGATTTTTTCTTTGATTGCCTTTCTGCTATCTTCTTTGCCATCAACATATGTAACTTTATAAGTTATAGTTTTTTGTCCATTTTTGCCCTTTACAGTAACTTTGCTTGTACCTACATTCATACTGTTGGAATTTTCATACTTAGTGGAATATTTTATAGTTTCTTTTTTGGTGATTTTCTTTGTTGTAACACGCTTAATTACAATTTTCATATTACCTTTTATTTTTGCAGAACCCTTATGAGAAACAATATCGTCTTTATTAACTTGAATATTGTTATCTTCAAAGAATTCATCAACTGTTTCTGCAGAAGTTTGATACTTTTTTGTCTTGCCGTCAACTTTAAGAGTAACTTCTTCGCAACGCTCTACAACTATTTTCATATCCGAGGTTAAATAGGAATCTAAATCATAGTTTACAGAATCCTTGTCAGTCACTTTAAATCCTGCATTTTCAATGGCGTCAGAAACTTTACCGCCTTGCAAGGAAACCTTTTTTGTTATTCCGTCACATTCAACAGAAACTGTGGCATATCTTAATACAGTGATTTCTGTATCTTTATCAACAACAGTATCTGCAGAAGGATTAACTTTATCTTTATCACCAATTTCCACTTCTGCTTCCTTGAGAATCTCTGAAACGGTTTTTCCCGAACTTACGTTGACCTTTGTTTCTGTAAGCATATCAGAAATTTTTACATCCACAGTTTCGCCGGAGCATCCTGCAAATAAGCTGAGCATAACTAAAGCACTTATCAAAACACACATAAATTTTACAACTGTTTTTTTCATAATTATCTCTCCTATTGAATTACTTCGGCAATGTTAAATTTACCGGACTTAACCTTAATATATTTTCCCTTGTTATTTATTACTACATTAAGGTGTACAGTACCATTAGACAAGAAATCACTTTTCGGAAGATAAAGCAAAAATCCGTTATCTCCGTTTTCATCTGATATATTAAAAGCCTTGTAAGTTGTACTTATATTATCATTTTCAATTTCAACAAAAATTTCAGTTTCGGTTTCAATATACTTTTTGTCAATCACACCACTTACAGCAAGATACGAATCGCTTATTTCCGTTTTATCAACGGATAGTGTAGTGTCGGTTGCAGCGTTTTCTATTTCTTCATAAATACCCCATGGTATTCCTGTTATCAACGGTGGCGAAAAAGCAAACTCGTCAATATTTCTTTCGACTTTTTCAACAATTACACAATCCGGATTATATATGTTCATATAATCCTCAATAGGATATGGTGTACCTTTACTGAAATAGCATTTATTGAACTCCTCAGCAAAAAAAGGTATAAGAGTATTGCCAAAGGAATCCCTGAACATAAGCAGATCTCCTGTAGCGTCAGGGTTTTCGGTTTCAATCCAAGGGTCTTCTACGCTGTTTACTTTATTTATGTATGTATATCCCTGTTTTTTATCATAATAATAATTCCATTCCGGTTCTGCTGTTACAGGATAAAGCATAGTGTTAAGGTCGCCGATTTCAGTCTTTTTGCGTACTGTTTTTGTTGCTGAGTAATCATCGTAGGGCAAATCAAGGCTTTGCATAAGCTGATTATACACAAGCATTGCCCCTTTATTATTCCAATGAGAATCTCTTTTTAAATAAAGAGTTTCACTTTGGCTTTCAAATAAATTAAACAGGTCAACGTAGTTAATTTCCTCTTTATTAAAGTAAGGCTCAAGCTTATTTATGTTTTTGTTATCGCTGGCCTTAACTGAGTAATAATACGGCATATTGTCATCATAAAGAGAGTTTTTATTTGGTGCTATTGTAAGGGCAAATTTCGCTCCCCTGTTTTCAACGTATTTCTCCATAATAAAGAGATTGTTGTAAATATTGAAGATTCCACGGTCAGAAAGTGTATTTATACCAAGATAATCATCAAGAGTATCTGTATAATACAACCAACCATCCGTACCCTTAATTACAGTATCCATATTTGAAACACCAAACAACCTACTCTGTATTTCAGAGTCAGTATTTACAAAAGCGTTTCTAAATGCAAAATGGTCCTCAAAATATCCGCCTAATTCTTCAAGATAGCTTATATTAATACCGTCATCATATAGAGGCGGAAATTCCTTCAGTCTTTTATTCTCAGTTGTTGAGTCTGTTTTTGCAAATGTCATACATCCAAAAGGTATAATACATATAACAAGACACACTACAACAAACAAAATATCAGTAAGTCTTTTCATATTTTCCCTCGTTAAAACCTGAAATAAATAAATGGATTATAAGCATCGCCTGATAATCTAATCATACACCAGCACAACAGAATAATTGACAGTATGTAAAGAGAGATTTCAACAATTCTCCACTTTCCTAAAACAACAACATCTCTGCCTGTAAGCTTATTTCTGATTTTATCGGATAAGGCTTTGATTGGAGCAGCTCCGATAATTCCTGCAATCAGCACAAACACAAACCAAGGTGTCATTTGCTGAACAGCAAGGCTTACGGAAGACTGATTCATATTAAAGCCGGAGAACATCTGACCGATGAAAAATACGCCCTGTCCAATACTATCTGCTCTGAAAACAACAAAACCGATGCATACCACAAGGAGTGTATAAATATGTAATATAAATCCGGGGAGTTTTTTAATGTAGGGAACATACTCCTCCAGCAATAAGAAAAATCCGTGAAAAAGTCCCCATATTACAAAAGTCCAATTTGCTCCGTGCCATAAACCTGTAAATAGGAAAACAATTAATTTATTTATACAGGTTCTAAATCTGCCCTTTCTATTACCCCCTAAAGGAATGTAAAGATACTCCTTAAACCATGAGGACAAAGAAATGTGCCATCTTCTCCAAAAGTCTTTAATGGATGAGGCTCCATAGGGATACTGAAAGTTCTCAAGAAAATGAAATCCGAACATTTTACCAAGTCCGATTGCCATATCACTGTATCCGCTAAAGTCATAATAAATCTGTAACATATAGGCTATTGCACCAATCCATGCTGTGAGAATGTTAATCTCACTTGACTGAGCAGAAAAAATAACATCCGCTGCCTGAGCCATAGTGTTAGCGATAATAACCTTTTTTCCAAGACCGCAAATAAACCTGCGAAGCCCTTGAGCTGTTTCCTGAACAGTAACAACCCTGTTGTCAATCTCTTTGTTGATATGATGATATTTAACAATAGGACCTGCAATAAGCTGAGGGAAAAATGATATATAAAGAAGAACCTTACCAAAATTTTTCTGTGCTTCTACACTTCCTCGGTAAACATCTATAACATAGGACATAGCCTGAAATGTAAAAAATGAAATACCAATAGGCAGAGAAATTGCAGGAATAGGAATTGAAAAACCAAAAATCACGTTAATGGTTTCAGCTAAAAATCCTGTGTATTTAAAGAATACAAGTAACCCAAGATTCAAAATTATGTTAATAATCAGTATAAACTTTTTGTATTTTTGTGAACTACCTATTCCATAAGCACAAAAATAATTCATAAGTGCGCTTAGTATCATACACAATACATACACCGGTTCACCAAAAGCATAGAAAACCAAGCTTGCTACAATTAAGAGCGCATTTTTAACTTTAACAGATGGAATAATAAGGTGTAGTATAAAGGTAACAGGCAGAAACACGCACAAAAAAACAAGTGAAGAAAAGACCATTATTGTACCCCGATATTAATTAAGTAAATTACCCAAAATAAAACTTGCTATATTTTTACATGCATCCAGGAATATCCCGGGGCAATTGCCCCCTTGTAATTCTGGTCAATCTTTTTGTCATAGCTTAAAGCATAATAGCTATTTTCAGAATGATGTCTGCTCCATTCAGGATCATAAACCTTTCCGTTTATTTCAGCCCAACCATGGCCGCCGCTATTACAGCAATATACATTTTTGTAACCGATAGCCTTTGCCATATATGCAAAAGCCGAGCCATAACTAAAGCAATTACCTACTCCATTTACAAACATATCGTTTGCATAAATCTGCGGCCAGTTTTTGCCATGATAGTGAGGTATGCGTGGGTTTTTCTCTATATATGCATTTTTTGCATACTCAAAACAGGTTTTCAATTTTTCTTGTTTACTCATTTTTTTAGTAGTTACTTTCTCAACTACCTTTAATGCTCTATTTAGTGTTCTGTCAGCCAACGAAGTAACCTTTTTAGCCTTGCCGTTAAGTACATTCCAATCCTTGCCCTTATATGTTACAGCTTTGCGCAGAGTTTTATCAATTTTGCCACTTTTTTTAGCATAATAATAACCGGTTTTCTTGGTTCCAACTATACCATTTTTCTGTAATACACCTTTTGAATTAAAGTAGTACTTAGTTTTATTAATAGTTTTTAAACCGGTTAGCAGTTTTCCCTTTATGCCGGCTTTTCCATTTTCTTTAAAGTAGTAGGTTTTTCCGGAATTTTTCACAAATCCTGTTTTTAATTTACCTCTATTTGAAAAAAGGAAGGTGTTCTTACCGATAGTTTTCCAATTAACTGCAACTGAACTATCCGAATTAAAATAATATGTAGCTGTTTTTATTTTTTTCCAACCCTTAAAGCTTTCTAATTTTCCTAATCCATTTTCAGGAGAATTGCCACTTTGTGAGAAAAAATAGATTTTATTCTTCCATTGTTGAATACCTGTCAGAACATAACCGTTTTTATCAAATAAGTATTTTTTTCCATTAATAGTAAAAACCCCATTTGTATATGGATTATTCTGAGAGTCTGTGTACTGCCACTTACTGCCTATATTCTTCCAGCCTGACAAATCAGGAGATGTAAACGGCTCTGTTACAGGCTCTGTTATAGATTCTGTTGCAGGCTCAGCATTTGTAATCTCTGTAGAATTTTCAATAGGCATATTATTCTTTATTTCAACTGCACCTGCGTTGAATGAAGCCATGATAATTGCAATAATAATACCTAAAGACATTATTGCTGATAATAGTTTTCTGTATTTCATATTAATCCCTTTTCATTTTCAAATTTTACAGACTTTTTTTCCACTTAATTTTACCCTTGCTTAATGTAAGGGTATAGTGAGCATTAGTTCGTAAAGGATAATGGTAGCCACCCCTTGTAGTCATATAGGAATTTATACCGGGAATTTCCTTTTGCATATCAGGGTCACAAAGGAGCCATTGTCCGTTTATTTGTATTTCTGCCCAGCCATGAGGTGTCATTCCACCACCGGCAGCAGCTATCAAGCCAACACCAACTCTTGAATTATATCCTAAAACTTTTGCAATCATTGCAAATGTGGTGCCAAAGCAAAAACAGTTTCCTCTTTTATTTTTAAGCATATACTCTCCAAAATTTTCAGTAAGAGTATCAGCTGTGGGAAGTCCATACACTCTCTGATATGGAAAACTTCTCCAAAGATAGTTAAAACATGTTCTCAGCTTTTCACTTCTTGACTGATTGTTCGAAGTATGGCTCTTTACAAAATCTACGGCTAAATTAATAGCCTTAGTACTTATTTTTATTCCTTTTGAGTCAACATAGCCATATCCGGCTTTTTTGTTCCCCGCAATACTATTAGTAACCATCTTTCCTTTTTCTGAGCTTTTGCCTT
Organism: uncultured Clostridia bacterium; assembly: GCA_946004305.1. GTDB lineage: Bacteria > Bacillota > Clostridia > Oscillospirales > Acutalibacteraceae > Ruminococcoides. The sequence continues at coordinate 8,370 of CAMFZJ010000018.1, forward strand.
TTTTCACAAAATAGTAGTTGTATTTTCCTACTTTAACCCATCCGGTTTTCATAGAACCTTTATTACCCTTTTTTCCCTTTGTTTTAAAGTAATATTTATTCTTTCCGATTTTTCTGATACCTGTAAGCATAGCTCCCTTGGAACCTGCCTTGGATTTTTGTGAAAAATAAAATCGTTTGCCATCAATATTTTTCCAACCGGACAACACTCTGCCCCTTACGCCAAATTTTCCTGTTCTTTTAAAATAGTAGTTTTTATTTCCTATTTTTGTCCAAGATACAGACATTTTTCCGTTGCTGTCAAAATGAAATAACTCTTCAGAAATTTTTTGCCATCCAATAGCAACAGAATTGTTGCTGTTGAAATAATATGTACTCTCTCCGATTATATGCCATCCTGTGTATTCAGCAACAGCACCCAGACCTAGCTGTGGTGTACCGCCTGTCTCAAATGCATAATATTTATTTCCGCTATAGCTGAAAAAACCGGTAGTTACATACCCATTACTATCAAACATATATCTCCTGTTATCTACTGAATATACACCGCTTTTCAGATAAACTCCATTGTCAGAATAATATCTCCAACTTCCTTGAAGATTAACCCAACCGCCGGTGATTTCACTTGCAGGCTCTGTCATTTGTTCAGTTGATAAAATAATAGGTTCTGTGGGTTCCTTATCTTCAGCAGCACTAACCTTAGATGTAACAAAAAACAACAAGGAAGCTGATAATATAATAAACAAAAAAACTAATGATTTTGTAACTTTTGCCTTCATGAATAAACCTCTTTCTGCCAAAATCCGGCAAAATTTGACAAAATAATACAATCTTATCTAAATTTTGACCGACAATTATAAATTATACTCTTTCCTAAAAAATAAGTCAATAATTACCGGACAGTAATTATACATTTTATACTCATATAATCGAAAAAAGCGACTTTTGCGATCAAATATATACAATAAGATTTAGCGTAATAACTAACACTCCGCAAACAAAAATCCCGACTTGTCTAAATAATAAACAAGTCGGGATTAACCTTATTATTTTATATCCTCATAAATAAATTTTTGAATATCTGACTTAAGCTTGCCAAAATCATTAATCTGAATAATCCACGCTCCACCGCCGGAATATCCGGACTGCCACTCCCCGTCATCAGGAACGCATCTTTCCTTGAATTTGTAGCTAAAGAATTTTCCGCTGCGTTCAGCATACCACTTATAATCATCTGAAGTTAAGTTTGTTTTTACATTTGACTTTATAGCCTTTATTGTAGCAAGAACCTTGTCAGGTGTGTAGTTACTGTAGGTTGTAACAAGGCTTTGAATAACCCTGCGCTGACGGCCGGTTCTTGTGAAGTCGTTTCCGCTGAAGCCGTTACCTCCTCTGTCTCTGCACAGCCACAAAGCCTGCTGACCGTTAAGATGTGTAACTCCTCCTGCTGTGCTTACTGTTCCTACAGAGCCGGCCTGTCCGTTTTTGTTAATCTGCCAGTTAATATATCCTGCCTCATCACTTGTAATATTAACATTAACACCGCCAAGGGCATTGATTACTGCTTTAAATGTTGAGAAATCTACTACTACATAGTTATCAATTTTAATTTTGAAAGTTTGCTGAATTGTTTTTAATGTAAGCTCAGGACCTCCGAAAGCATAGGCAGCGTTCAGCTTGTTTGAACCATATCCGGGAATTTCAAAGAAATTATCACGCATAAAGGATGTCTGCTTTATAGTACCTGTATTGCTGTCAACGGAAATCAACATCATACAGTCGCTTCTTCCTACTCCTGAGTCGCTGTCAACACCGAGAAACAGAATATTTTTAACATTTGAATTTGTATAAAGTCCGTCTTCAATATGGGTTACGCCCTTTTTAAACTCAATGTTTTTATCGTTGATGCCTTTGTACAGCCAACCTTTTTTATTGTCAAACTTATATACAATATATACCGAACCGCTGTAATCATCGCTGTCAACCTTATAGATAACCTTGTCTGTGCCCTTTTCTAAATCTGTTTTTCTTGAATCATATTCAGCCTTTGGATATGACTTCTGAATTTTTTTAGTGGCAACCTCCTGTTCAATTCCGCCAACAGGATAAAGAGTAATTTCATCGCTGACAGCCTTGGCAGATTTAAGCTTGTACTCCCTGCCTTCCTTCACATATACAACCTTATAGTCGCCGGCCTCAATACCATAAACGTCATTTTCTCTTATAAGGCTACCGTCAAAGCTGTATGTATTATCCTCAGAGTTTTCAATTTCATTCTTAATCTCAAGCTCTTTAACCTGAAATTTATAGGGCTTTTTATTTACATCAAAATTTGTTATCTCACTAATAGAATTAAGGTCTTTAATTATTTCCTCATTAGTCGGTTTTTCTACATTACCGTTTAATAAGAAAAACAGCACTACAGCTATAATTCCAATAACAGCAACAGATACTCCTGCAATAATTCCGATTTTAACCTTAGGGGATTTTTTCTTGTTGTTATCCCTTTTTACAGTATCCTGCTTGTTATCTATAGGTTTATTTGTTTTAACCTCATCTGAATTATCATTATCAATATACTCTCGTGTCATAAGATTTGCTCCGCAATTAGTGCAGAAAATCTCATCATCTACATTTTTAGTTCCACATTTTTTACAGGTTTTCATTTTACCTACCTCCCTATGACAACAGTTTACCACAAAAACGGCTATAATTGTAATTAATTAAAAAATTGTAGTAATTTTTTTAAACCCTTCTCAAAAGCCAATATATTGACATTAAAATTCTCATAGTGATATAATTAGCTAAGTTAAAGAAACACACGAGGTATTTATGATTAAGATAATGTTTAAACTCGAATTTTTCAACAAGGGGACAACCACTTATGGCACGATACAAAAGAGCGGATAATCCATATAGAGAAGAAACTATAAACGGAAACAGATGCGTAATCTTTCAGACAGTAGGAAAAGAGAAACATGATGTTATTGTGGACAAAAAAACATGGTATGGTTATCTCAAAGATTATTCATGGACAGCAATAAAAAGCGGAAAAAGAATTGATGTTAAGACCAGTATTAATAAACAATCGAACAGATTGTGGCGAATAATTGTAGAACATGAATATGATGAACTTGATTATTGGGGAACTACTATCGATCATATTAACAACAACCCCTTAGATAACAGAATTTGTAATCTTAGAATTTTTAGTACAGCTATCTTAAATAGTACTAATATTTCCAGTAAATATGAAAATGTCGGTATGAAATATATTTATAGACAAGGATCGACTGAAAAACCAAACGGATACAAGGTCCATTATAATTTGGCCGGAAGAACATATTATAAGAATTTTAGTGTTTCTGATTATGGTAGTATTGAAAATACTATTATCGCTGCACAAAAGTATAGAGATGAGATAGTAACGGTTGAGAGAGAGCAGATAATAGAAGAAATGCTACAAAAAACAAGAAATGTGGAGTTTGAAAGAGGCTTAAGAGATAAATTAAACGCTGGAGAAAAAGATCAAGTATTAGAGATACTAAAAAAATATGAAATCATATAAACTAGCTCCTAAGCACTACTTTTTACTACAAACATACATAATCTATTCAATAAAAAACACCTGTATTTCATTCAAAAGCCTTGAAATAAGGCGGTGCCAATTGGTACCGATTACATCTTAGGAGGAATTATATTTTGACAAAGATAATGTTTGTATGTCACGGTAACATTTGCCGTTCACCTATGGCTGAATTAATATTCAAAGATATGATTGCGAAAAAAGGTATAAAAGACAACTTCATAGTTGAATCCTCAGCAACAAGCACTGAGGAAATATGGAACGGCGTAGGCAACCCGATATATCCTCCGGCAAAAGCAGAGCTTGTAAACCACGGAATAAGCTGTTATGACAAACGTGCAGTACAGCTTAAAAAAACTGACTATGATAAATATGATATGTTTATTGCAATGGACAGCAACAATATCCGCAATATTCATAGAATTTTCGGTTATGACCCAAAGCATAAGGTTACAAAGCTTATGGACTACACAAGGAAAAAAGGTGATGTTGCAGATCCTTGGTATTCCCGTAATTTTGAACTTGCTTACAAAGATATTGAGCTTGGCTGTAAAGGGCTTCTTGAATATTTATCAGAAATAAAGGACTGTAGCAATTAAATTGCCACAGTCCTTTTTTAACATCAAAATTTATTAAGTTAATACACAATTACAGGCATACCGTAATAGCCTTTTTCATAAATCTTGCTTACCTTATCCAAAGGTGTATTTACACAGCCGTTACTACCGTCACCTTTGTATATTTCGTTGCCGTATCCTGAATAACGCCAGGAGCTGTCGTGTACCCCCTGTCCGTCATATGTAAAGCCAAGCCAATACTTAACCATAACGTCCCAGGAGTGGCCGTTGGCAGAGCCTCTTAGTCTTGCAGGAGCTTTCCTGCTGATAACCTTGTGAAAGCCGTGGTGAGTATCCTGACTGTTGTACATACCGGTAACAACAGGAGTATCACAGTAAAGCTTATTATCTACATACATATACATATGCTGAGTTTCGGTACAAATCTCAATGTATGTTTTACCGGGCTTTTTACCATAAGCTTTATCAGAAAGTGTGACGGTAACATATTTTGCGTCACTATAGTTTTTCTTACCTTTTAAAAGGTTATAGGCTTTTATTGCATACCTATAGGACTTACCGCTTTCACCTTTCTTTGAAAGGAAGGTGCAGTACTTTCTGCTTTCTACAAGCTTAAACTTTCCCTTAGTATTTTTAAGAAAAACATCATAGCCGGCTGCTCCGGAAACAGAATCCCAAGTAAGCAGAGCCCTGTTAAGATATGTTTTTGCAGTAACACCTTTTACTGCTGTAACCCCTGAGTCAACCTCTATGCTCCTGCCTTTGCTTCTGAATATCTTGTTTTCAAGCTTGCGACATCCCACAACTTTGTACTCATATGAAGTGCCTGAGGTTATTTTTTCATCCTTATATGATGAAACATCGGTTTTTCCTATTCTGATATATTTCCCCTCTGCTGTTTTGCGATATACTATGTACTTATCTGCACCCTGAATATCACTCCATTTAAGTTCAATACATTTTGATGAAGCCTTTTCAACCTTTAATTTCTTAGCACAAAGCATTTTTGTCATAACCTTTGTGACTAAGGGTCTGCTGTTAGCCGTATATTCCTTATCCCTGTGATAAGCATATACTTTATAGCCGTAAAGCTTTCCGCTGTTAAGATTTTTGTCAGTATAGCTCGTGGCTTTTGAGCCTGATACCGTAGCACATTTTACATATTTACCCAAAACACCTTCCGATTTTTCCTCACTTCTGAAAATTGCATAATCAGTAGCATTTTTACTTGAACTCCAGGTTAACGTAACGGATTTAGCTTTTCTGCTTTTAACCCTAAATTCCTTAATGTCCTTTGGAGTTACTTTCTTAACAATCTCCTGACTATTCTTACTAAAACCGGAACAGGAAGTAAAAACCGGAATACAAGTCAGAATTACCATTATGCCCATAATAAGCTTTTTCAACTGTACACCCTCATTTATAATAATCAATTTAAAACAGTTACATAATAAATTAACAAATTTCGACAGAAAAATCAAGTGTTTTAAATAATTTAATTTCCTAACTATAAATAATACTAAGGCATAGCTGAATTTTATTCATACTAATGTAATATTTTTCTAAAAACAAAAAGCCTCCCTAACAGAAGACTTTTCACTAAATATATAACATTAATTACCCTTAAAAGCTAAGACTGTTAAATGTATCGTCAAGAAGCTTACAGGAGTCCTTAAACTTTTTAATTTCCGAGTCAGTCATTGTAAGCTCAATTATCCTGTCTGCACCCTTGCTGTTAATAATACAAGGGTTTCCCACATATACATCTCCAAGTCCATAGGCTTCACCCATTTTTGAGGTAATTGTAAGAATGGAATTTTCGTCCTGTAATATCGCTCTTACTATCCTGCATATAGCCATACCAATGCCATAGTAGGTTGCTCCCTTTGCTTCAATAATTTCATATGCAGCATATCTTACATCTTTGCTTATTTTTTCAAGCTCCTCCATTTTGTATTGTGGGTTGTCCATAAGCACATCCAAAACCGGTTTTGTTGCCAAAAGGAGCTGTGACCAAGGAACAAACTCACTGTCCCCATGCTCACCTATAACATAGCCGTGGACGCTTCTCGGGCCAACTTTAAAATAATTACCAATCAAAAATCTTAGTCTTGCAGAGTCCAAAGTGGTACCGGTGCCTATTACCCTTTCTGCAGGAAAACTTGAAAGCTTTTGTGTAATCCTTGTCATAATATCAACAGGATTTGTTGCAACTAAG
>CAMFZJ010000019.1 GCA_946004305.1 uncultured Clostridia bacterium
GGATTTCTATTAAGCCGTAGGCAATTCCGCCAAAGGAAAACAATACAGAATTTTTCTTAAATGAAAACATAAAATCACCGTATTTAGTCTTTACAAATACGGTGATTTTAGTACAGTTTTTTAACAATTTCTTTTAATTCTTTTAAAGAATAAATGCAATTAAGAGCCGTCAACAGCGCGTTGGTAGTAAGATAGGTTGGCATATTCAAGCTTTTAAGGAGTTTTTCTCTAAGAATTGCCGAGTTTTCTTTACCTGTCAGCCCTAAATCGTACAAATGGTATTTTGTGATTCCCGAATTTACTTCACAGTTATTTTCACCGATAATTGTTGCTCCGCTTTTTTTGACAGCTTCAATTATTATTTCATCAGAAATCCCCTCTACTCCTAAAAAGCCTTCCTTTGAGGCTTCCGGTTTTCGTTTTTCCTTGCCCTTTAGCTGAGGGATATATGCGTGCTTTACTTTATTCTGTGGCACAGCGCCTTTTAAAAAATTTCGTATTACAAATCCGGCTGAGTCGCTGTCTGTCAGAACTAATATTCCACGTTTCTGAGCTATTTCTCTTATTAGGTTTTGCTTTTCCTTATCCTTGAAAACTCTGAATCCTCCTGTTTCAATTACCGGAGAGCTGAATATTGAGGAAAGCTTAATTTTGTCGTATCTGCCTTCAACTATTATGGCTTCCTTTAGACTTATCATAACTACTCACCCTTTTTGACAAGCATAATAAGCTTTGCCACAAGAGTTTCCAAAAGCACTCGTGAATTAACTGACTGGCTGTGGAATTTTCCGCTTACCCGGGTAATTTCATTTAGGCTGTCACGAAGGCTGTTTGTACTTATATTCTTTATCTGCCTTTGGATTTTCTTAAGGACAAATTCACGTTTACCGTACCCAAAAGCAGTTGAAATCTCTGAAAGGGGTATTCCACACTCATCGGCTACTCTTACTCTGTAGAAATCTGTATATGATATAGCAAGCTGATTTACAATACGGATTGGTTCGAGTTTTTGGTAAATCAGCACATCTATAATTTCAAATGCCTTTGTGCTGTTACATTCCACAATAGCGTCAGAAAGGTGAAAAATGCTTGCTTCAAGTCTTTTGGTAGTAAGCATTTCAATATGTTGTGAGGTTATAATATCTCCCTCACCGATATAATTACAAAGCTTATCAAGTTCATTTTTTATTGCGTTAAGGTCAAAGCCTACATATTCCTGTAGCTTATAGGCGTCTGCCTGTTCGATTTTGACACCTCTGCTGTCAGCCCATTTTACAATTTGTCTGGCAAGAGAAATATCCGTTTCCTGTGCCATATTACAAACTGTACCGTTTTTCTTAACATAAGCTAAAAGCTTTTTGAAATTCTCTCCCGGCTTTTTGCTGTCAATTGTCAAGGTAGGCAAAGTTATTATAACAACTGAGCTTTCAGGCATATTTTCAAGGACAGCCATAAGCTGTTCAAACTCGCCTTTCTTCAGGCTGTTCACATCTAAATCAGATACTTTTACACAATTATATTCACTCAGAAAGGGAACAACCTGAACGGCCAGGGCTATATCGTCAACAGTATAGTCCTCTGTGAAATCATGGTAATTAAACTCAGGAGGCTCTTTGCCCATAAGCTTTGTTATCAAAGCTTGAGTATCTATTTTCACATACATTTTCTCATCGCCGTATATAAGATAGAGCTTGCTGAACTCTTTGTTTGATATTTGTTTTTTCAGCTCTTTGCGATTTACTTCAGACATACTTACCTCCTTACTTCATATTTATGCTTATTGTTTTGCCCTTAGTGCTTACAGCATTTTCAAAATAGTGCGGTATTTCTTCACAGGAAGTCCACACCAATTCATTATATTCCAAAAGGTCAAAATCTTTAATTTCTTCGCTTATTACAAGAATATCAGCTTTACGGTATTCTTCCGATATTTCTAAGGGACTGCTGTTTTCCGGAACAATAAGAATACTTCTGTTTTGGTTATAGATATACTGCCAAGTACGGTTATTTGTGCAGATTACCACATCTGTTATACCTTTGCCCAAATTAACCGTTACAGTTTGATTATTGGATATTTGTCTATAATTAGGACAGTTTCGTGCAAGCTGATATGTACCTTCATCTGTTGTATATTTATAATACAACAGAACGCTGTTTACGTCAAATTCTTCAAGAATGGATTCTGAATATTTGCTGTCATAGTCATTAGCACTTGGAACAATTAACGAGTTTACATTGGCGCAGTTCTCCATTAGCCGGTTTATTATGTCATTTGTATGATAGACATCACCGCCACAGGACAGTACTGCTTTTTCTCCTGAAATATTTGCTACAGCAGTAGTTCCCATACCGCTGTAGTAAATTTCAATTGAAAGGTCATAATAACTAACCATAATATTAAGGCATACACCTATGATGAGAATGGCATATGACAAAGCTATTGCGAACTTATATAACCTTCTTCTGTTTTTAAAGATAAGTACAAATGCAAATATTACTCCGGATATTATAAGCCACAGAGCAATAAAATCCTGAGGAATAGATATTTTTGAAAGGGGGATATTAACTCCAAGCTTTACACCCCACAAAATGTATTTTGCAATAAAATATGCAAAAAATCCTGCTGCATATGAAATAAATTTTAAAAAGGGTATATACCAGAAAACAGAACAGATTAACACCAAAACTAACAGCACGCTTACAGCAGGAGATATGAATACAGAAAGTATAATAACCAATGGATTGCAAGTTCCGAAGTTTGCAAGAGAAATTGGGGTTATGCACAAAACACAGGATAGGGATAGAGCAAGCATATCAATCACCCGTATGCACATTCTTCCCAATGATGTTTTAAACCAATTATAGCTTTTCAGCTTTTCCTTTACATATGCCATTATTCTGGGATAAATAACAACTATTCCCCATACTGAAGCGAAAGAATACAACAGTCCTACATCACCTATTGCATATGGATTTAGAGCTAACAGAAAAATCGCTGAAAAACCTAAGTTGTTTACCGGGTCGGATTTTCGCCACAAGCCGGAGCCTACAAGGGTAAGTATTGTCATTACCCCGGAACGGACAACTGATGAGGTAAAGCCTGTTATGGCCATAAATAAAAAGACAAATATTATTGCTGAAACACATCTGAATATATTTGGTATTTTTTCATTTGACAAGCCTTTTAGCAAGGACAGAATACAAAAGGATACTATGCTCATATGAAGTCCTGATACTACTATGAGATATGTAAGACCTGTATTTGTAAAATCCTTATAAACTCTCTTTGAAAGTCCGTATTTATCCCCTAGAGCTACGGCATTACAAAGACTGCTTTCATCACCTGTCAGCAAGGTTGAAACACTATGGCAAAGCTTATTCCTGATTAAAATCGGGAGGTACCCTAAATCCTTGTTTTTTTCCTTTTCTACTGAATAGGTAAGGAAATAATCCTGTGACTGTCCTTCGTAAAAATAACCCTTTGATTTGTAGTAATTATTTTTACACTTTGTAAGAAGAAGCTTACAGTTAATAGTATCGCCGTATTCAATATTAAGCTGATTATTGGTTTTTAACAGGATTTTTACGTTTTCTGCCTTACTGTTAATTGATTTAGTATCAAGCTCATAGAAATAGGTGGTGTATGATTTATGGGATTCGGACTTTAATACCGCAGAAACTTCCGCAATTTGATTGTTATATTTATTTGAGTTTGGTTCAAAATAAAGATCTGTATATGCCATAGAATACAGACTTGACAGCATTGCAACTATTGATACAACAAGCATAGCTCCTTTATAGTCAGAGAACCTTTTAAGAAGTAATGCTAATCCCATTATTATTGTTGCTAATGAAAGTACAACATATCCCCAAAAATTGCCTAAATAAAAAACGATTGTAAACGTAATAAGCATAGAAAAACCTATATACGCAAACAACCGTTTCATTTTTATCGTCCTTTCCCTCAGGGCTTTTATGTATTATTTAGGGAATACCGGTAGCTTTTCAAGGAAGATTATATCGTCACGATTTGCCGCATCTCCCTCGGCTAATACAGCCGCCATTCCAACAATAATTCCACCGGATTTTTCAACAAGCATTTTTAAAGCTTCAAGGCTTTCTCCTGTAGAAATAACATCGTCAACTATAAGAACTCTTTTGCCTTTTAGCTTTTCAACGTCATCGCTGCCAAGATAAAGCTTTTGCAATTTATTTGTTGTAATGGATTTAACCTCAACGGAAATAGGGTCAGGCATATACACCTTTACGCCCTTTCTTGCAATAAGGTACTGTCCTTTTTCCTGTCTTGCCATTTCGTAGCAAAGGGGGATTCCCTTTGCCTCAGCTGTTATGATAATATCGTGCTCAGGACATTTTTCAAGAAGCTCCTTTGCGGCAGCTTCTGTAACTTCCACATCGCCAAACATAATAAAAGCAGCTATATCAAGGTGTTCGGAAACTTCACACAAAAGCAGTTCCCTTTCACAGCCTGCAATCGTCATCTTATATGTAGCCACAAAACTCACCCCTTAAGCCATTTTTCCTAATATTTTTCCGCCTAAAAGGTGGAAATGAATATGAAATACTGTCTGTCCGCCGTCAGGACCACAGTTATTTACAACTCTATAACCGTTATCAAGGCCTAAAGATTTTGCAATTTCAGGGATTTTAGAATACAAATAGCCTACAATTTCGCAGTTATCCTCGGTTAAAGCATTTGCACTTTCAATATGAGCTTTTGGAATAATCACAACATGAGTAGGAGCCTGTGGCTCTAAATCATAAAAGGCTAAAATTTTGTCATCCTCATAAACCTTATTTGAGGGAATACTTCCGTCAATTATCTTACAAAATACACAATCCATATTTACACTCCTGTTTTGGCACAAAAAAGTACCATAGATTTCTATGGTACTATTTTAATACTTTTTGTCTGATTTTTCAATACTATGCTGTTATTTCTTGGCGGTAATCTTCTTTTCTTCACCTTTAATAAGTCTTTTTATATTATCCTTATGTTTTATTATAACAAACAAGCCTATTCCAAGGGCAGATAATGTACATAAGATTACATACAGTATTGTACTACCGCCCATAAGGCTGTCAAAGAAAAATGTCATACAGAAGGTAAAAACCGAAAATAGTGCAGCGCAGATAATATCTGCAAGTGATATTATTTTTGTAAATATAAATACAATAAGGAATGTACCTAAGATTAGTAAAAATACTCTCCAGTCAACAACAATCATCATTCCTGCTGCTGTTACTACACCCTTACCGCCTTTAAATCCAAAATACACAGGATAGCTATGGCCGAAAATACAGAAAAATCCGCATATGTATTTACCAACTGCGATTACGCTGTTTGGTGAAAGCTCTCCCATATTCATAATTGAGAATATGTAACCGCCGATAAGCACAGCAACAATGGCTTTGAGTAAATCAAAAACTATTGTGCATACGGCAGGGCCCTTGCCGACTGAACGGAGCACATTTGTAAAGCCTGCGTTCTTACTTCCCATTTCACGAATGTCGCTTTTGCCTTTTGTAGCGATTTTTGTAACGATAACAGCTGTATTAATGCTTCCCAACAAATATGCAATCACAGCCGCCAAAAGGATTAAATACCAGTTTTGTGCTAAAAAGTTTGTATATGCCATTACTTTTCCCCTCTTTCTCTAACTATCATTCTTATTGGAGTTCCCTCCATAGCAAAGGTATTTCTTATACAATTTTCAAGATACCTTTGATAAGAAAAATGGAACAGCTCAGCTTTATTGCAGAAGCTTACAAATGTAGGCGGTTTTGTGGATGCCTGAGTCATATAGTAAATCTTCAGTCTTCTGCCTTTATCTGTAGGTGGCTGAACTCTTGTTGTTGCCTGTGCAAGAAGCTCGTTAAGTACACCTGTACGGATACGCATTGCATTATTGGCGGCAACTGTATTTATTAATGTAAAAAGATTATCTATTCTGATACCGGTCTTTGCTGAAATAAATACTGAGGGTGCCCATGACATAAAGGCAAAATCTATAGCAATTTGCTTTTTGAAATTCTGCATTGTTTTGTCATTCTTCTCAATTGCGTCCCATTTATTTACTGCAATTACACAGGCTTTGCCTGCTTCAAGAGCAAGGCCTGCAACCTTTGTGTCCTGTTCTGTACAGCCTTCCTCTGCGTTTATCATAATTACGCACACATCACAGCGTTCTATTGCCATTTTGGCTCTTATGATACTGTACTTTTCAATTGTATCATCAACCTTACTTTTACGGCGAAGTCCCGCTGTATCAATAAAGTTATATGTGCCGTATTTATTTGTCACCTTTGAGTCAATGCTGTCACGGGTTGTACCTGCAATATCTGATACAATACTGCGCTCCTCATTTGTAATATAGTTAATAAGGGAGCTTTTGCCTACGTTTGGTTTGCCGATAACTGCAACATTGATTACACTTTCCTCTTCCTCCGTTTCCCCCTGTTCAGGAAGATGGGAGAACACCTCATCAAGCAAATCTCCGGTTCCGTGACCGTGAACAGCAGACACCTGTACCGGGTCGCCTACTCCAAGATTGTAGAACTCGTAATATTCAGGCTCAGGCTCACCTATTTTATCACATTTATTTACACAAAGCACCAAGGGCTTACCTGACTTTTGGAGCATTTGTGCAACTTCCGTATCTGTTGCTACCAAGCCTGATTTCATATCCGTAACAAGGATAATAACCTGCGCCATATCTATTGCAAGCTCTGCCTGTCTGCGCATTTGTGACAGAATTACATCGTCAGACTTTGGCTCAATACCGCCTGTATCAATTACTACGGCTTTTCGGTTCTGCCATTCCAATTCTCCGAAAATTCTATCTCGAGTAACCCCCGGTGTATCATCAACTATTGACAAACGCTGACCTATTAATTTGTTAAACAATGTAGATTTGCCTACATTGGGTCTGCCTACTATTGCTATTACAGGCTTTGCCATATTATCAATCCTTATCTGTTATTTCCGAAACAAGCATTTCTCCGCTGTTGTCAGAAACTTTGACTTTTATATTAAGCTCTTTTTCAACGTCCTCTACTGAAACATCATCAAGGAAAATATCTCCCTCAAATCTTAACATACAGGAAGGAATAATAAGCTTTGAGCCTAAGTCCTTATCCTTAAGCTGAGCGATTAAATCCTGTCCTGTTACAAGACCTGTAACGTCAATCTGTCCGCCGAAAAAGTTGTTTTTGATTTTATATACGTTGATTTCTATGTTTGGATATTTTGTGTTTATAGTTTTTAAGATGTTCTCCAAATGAGAATGAGTACATTCCCCACAGGCTACAGAAACTGTATGATTTAGAGTATCGTCATATTCTCTGTCCTCTAAAGCAAATTCAACTTCTTCTCTGAGCAAGGATATAAGTCCTACACCGTTTTCAAGTGCAGGATAGCCCTCGTAGTATTCAGGACTTGGAATATCTCTGCCGGCTTTTATAAAAAACTCATCTGCTGCATATACGATTCTACGTCCGTATTTTTCTTTAAAGGAATTACCGAATTCTTCAATAATATCAAGAGTTTCTGAGGCTGTCTGCTGATTGTAAGGAACTAAGGGGTACAAGCCCTCTCTGTAGCCTGTTAGCCCTACAGGCACAACAGCTACGCACTCAACATTCATTTCTTCTAAATCTCTTAATGTCCGTTTCAGCTCCTCGCCGTCATTAATCCCGGGACAGGATACAATCTGACAATTAATGCTTAGCCCGGCTTCTGCAAAGCGTCTTAATGCATCAAGGGACTTGCCTGCAAAGCGGTTGTTCATCATTTTACAGCGAAGCTCAGGATTTGTTGTATGGACAGACACATTAATGGGACTTATATGCATTTTTATAATTCTGCTGATTTCATGCTCTGTCAGATTTGTAAGGGTAATATAGTTGCCGAATAAAAATGAAAGTCGGCTGTCATCATCTTTAAAGTACAGGGTATCTCTCATACCCTTGGGAAGCTGGTCTATAAAGCAAAAAATGCACTTGTTTCGACAGGAATGTTCCTTATCCATAAGATAGGTTTCAAACTCAAGTCCAAGCTCCTGATACTCCTGCTTTTTAATCTTTACCTTTTTAGTTTTACCCTTTTTATCCTTAATTACAAGCTCAAGCTTTTTATTAACCTGATAAAAGCGATAATCAAGTACATCTACAATTTCATTGCCGTTAATTGAAATAAGCACATCTCCTGATGTGATACCCTTTTTGAAGGCACAGCTTGACTTGTCAACATCTTTAATTGTAACTGCCATACTGTATCCTCCTTATTGGCACAAACGATAGGAAAACGATTAAATCAATTAACAAAACAATAGGGCGGTCAGAAATCTGCCGCCCAACTTGTTGTTTAAATTACTTTGTTGCTGTTGAATCTTCCTTAACAACAACCTGTCTGCCCTTATACATACCACAAGTTGTGCAAGCCTTGTGAGGAGCTGTTAAAGCACCGCAATTTGGACAAGTTGTGAGAGCAGGAGCGTCAAGCTTATAAACAGCTGAACGTCTTGAGCTTTTTCTTTTGTGAGAAGTTTTTCCGGTAGGTACTGCCATTGTTAAATTCCTCCTTAGTATTTATGATATTTAGTCAATAAGCTGTTTAAGGATATCAAGCCTTGGGTCAACATTTGATTTACTGCAATCACATTCACCCTTGTTGAGATTTTTACCGCAGTTCTGACACAAGCCTTTGCAATCATCATTGCAAAGAAATTTACTTGGTAATTCAAGCAAAATATCAGATATTGCCAAATCATCAAGCTCCAGCTGATAATCCGGTGTTTCAATATAATCGTCATTTTCTTCATCAATCAGCTCAACAGCCAACCCATGGTTAAATGTAAACTTAAAGGATTTTTCAATCTCATCAAAGCACCTGTCACAATGAGTCGAGAAAATAAACTCCGCGACAATGGTAAGTTTAACCAATCCGGCTCTGTTGACCGCCTCTACACTAAGCTGAACCGGAGATTTGAATGGATAATCACCGTTAAGCTCAACCTCTTGCATAGGCAAGGAATAGTCAAGGGAAAGCCTGTGTCCGTCATTCTGAAAGACTTCTTTTAATTGAAGAAGCATACTGCACCTCCAAGACAAAAACGCATATTAAAACGCTATTTGTTATTATACAAAAACAGCCCTATTTTGTCAATATCTAAATTGAAAAATCATAGAAAATATAGGGTTAGTTGGTAACATCAGAAAATGTAAAAGGCACAAGCCTTTTTAAATCCTGTGGTGCAAGTTCTACCTGATAGCCGATTTTTCCTGCGCTGAAAATAATAGTATCAAAGTTTTCTGCTGTAGAATTGATTACTGTAGGAAAGGGTTTTTTCATTCCGATTGGGGAACATCCTCCGTGAACATATCCTGTTAAAGGCAAAAGTTCCTTTTGCTTTATCATTTCCACAGATTTATCCCCTACTGCTTTTGCGGCTTTCTTTAGGTTAAGCTCGCAATTAACGGGAATTACAAAAACATAATGCTGTCCAGACTTACCAATTGTCACCAAGGTTTTAAACACCTGCTCAGGCTTTTGTCCCATTGCTTTTGCAACATCACCGCCCTTTACTGCGTCAGTATCAGCGTAGCAATAATTCTTATATGGAATTTTAGCTTGCTCTAAAAGACGCATTACATTGGTCTTTTGTTCTGATAGCTTTTCTTTGTTTGATTTCTTCATAATTTTCCTCATAAGAATAATTTTTACAATTACATATGTATTATCCTACTTTTTTCGAGAAATTTCAAGTATATAATAAATTTATCAATGATTATTATTGACATTTCTCACTATAAAATATATAATACTAAAAGAATTTAATAAGCTTATCAAGAGTGACTGAGGGGTCAGGCCCTATGAAGTCCGGCAACCTGCTTTTGCAAGGTGCTAATTCCTGCGGTAATACCGAAAGATGAGTTATTTTGCCACCATTCGGTTGAATGGTGTTTTTTATTTTCTAAATTATATTTATGAAAGGGATATTATTATGGCTAAACATTTATTTACATCTGAGTCTGTAACAGAAGGACATCCTGACAAGGTTTGTGACCAGATTTCTGACGCTGTTTTAGACGCAATTTTAAAACAGGATAAAAACGCTCACGTTGCTTGTGAAACTACTGCTACAACAGGTATGGTTCACATTATGGGTGAGATTTCAACTGACTGCTACGTTGATATTGCTGACATTGCAAGAAAGGTTATTTGCGATATCGGTTATGACAATCAGGGCTGTGGTTTTGACGGCAACACCTGTGCCGTACTTACATCTATTGATTCTCAGAGTGCTGACATTGCTATGGGTGTTAATGAATCATATGAGCTTAAAGACGGAGAAAATGACATTGATAATCAGATTGGAGCCGGTGATCAGGGTATGATGTTTGGTTATGCCTGTGACGAAACTCCTGAACTTATGCCCTTACCTATCTCTTTGGCGCACAAGCTTGCAATACAGCTTACTAAGGTAAGAAAAGACGGAACTCTTACATATTTAAGACCTGACGGCAAAACTCAGGTTACTGTGGAATATGAGGACAACACTCCTGTGAGAATTGACACAGTTGTTGTTTCTACTCAGCACGATGAAAACGTAACTCTTGAGCAAATCAGAAAAGATTTGGTAAAATACGTTATTAAGCCTATTATTCCTGAAAATTTATTTGTTGACACAAAAATCTTTGTAAATCCAACAGGAAGATTTGTTATCGGCGGACCTGTTGGTGACTCAGGACTTACAGGCAGAAAGATTATTGTTGATACCTACGGCGGATTTTCTCGTCACGGCGGCGGAGCTTTCAGCGGTAAAGACCCTACAAAGGTTGACAGAAGTGCTGCTTACTACAGCAGATATATTGCTAAAAACATTGTTGCTGCAAAGCTTGCTAAAAAGTGTGAGGTTCAGCTTGCTTACGCTATTGGTGTTGCAAAGCCTGTTTCCATTATGGTTGACACATTCGGCACAGGAAAGTACAGTAATGATGAATTGGTAAAGGCTATTAACAAAGTCTTTGATTGCAGACCACAATCTATTATTCGTCAGCTTGATTTAAGAAATACAAGCTATCTTCCTGTAGCGGCTTACGGACATATGGGACGTGAGGATTTAGGCGTTAAGTGGGAAAATACAGACAAGGTTCAGGAGCTTATTGAGGCTTTAGGTTAATTATAACGGATATAATAATACAACAACTGAATATATTGCAAAAAGGCACTAATTCATAAAAACGAATTAGTGCCTTAGTTATTTGGTATTAAAATTATACAGGATGAACCTTGTTTTCAGTATCAACTAATTCTGAATTAATACCAGCCTTAGTATTACGGCGGTTTTCAAAGAATTTTGTTGCTACCTGACCAAACTGTGCGTATGAAAGCACGTCCTCTTCCTGCTCAATATACTGAGGAATTTCTGAGCGAAGTTTGTCAAGCTCAGGTTCAAGTAAATCCG
This sequence comes from uncultured Clostridia bacterium, assembly GCA_946004305.1. GTDB lineage: Bacteria > Bacillota > Clostridia > Oscillospirales > Acutalibacteraceae > Ruminococcoides. Next base: position 11,490 of record CAMFZJ010000019.1, read on the forward strand.
CAGGACGGCAGGTGATAATTTCATCATCACCGATAATCTTCTTGGCAAACTCCGGATCAACCGGTACAGGAGTTTTGCCATACTCGCCTCTGATTATGCCCTTGAACTCGTTAGTTACCATTTTATAACGCTCGCCTGTTACTACATTGAACACAGCCTGTGTACCTACAATCTGTGATGTAGGAGTTACAAGCGGAGGATAGCCGGCGTCCGCACGAACTCTCGGAACTTCTGCAAGACACTGGTCAAGCTGATCTTCCTTGCCTGCCTGCTTTAGCTGAGAAATAAGGTTTGAAAGCATACCGCCGGGAACCTGATATAAGAGAGCCTTTGTATCAGCTGTGAGAATCTTTGTATCAATAAGACCGGAATCAATATACTTTTTGCGTAAGTCCATAAAATAGTTACGGATATTTGTAAATGCTTCAAGGTTAAGACCTGTGTCATACTCTGTACCCTGTAGGGTTGCAACCATAGACTCTGTTGGAGCGTGGGATGTACCTTGTGAAAGGGGAGAAATTGCAGTATCTATAACATCAGCACCTGCCTCAATTCCCTTTAAAAGACACATTGAGCCAAGGCCTGAGGTGTAGTGAGTGTGAAGCTGGATTGGTAAATCAACAGCTTCTTTAAGAGCCTTAACTAAGTCATATGTTGCATATGGAGTTAAGAGAGCTGCCATATCCTTAATACAGATTGAGTCAGCACCTGCATTTGCAATTTCCTTAGCATAGTTTACATAATACTCTGTATTAAAAACAGGGCCTGTGGTATAGCTGATTGCTACCTGAGCGTGAGCTCCCTCTTTCTTTGCAGCCTTAATAGCACTTTCAAGGTTTCTGATATCATTAAGTGCGTCAAAAATACGGATAATATCAATACCGTTTGCTACGCTTTTCTGAACAAAATATTCAAGTACATCGTCAGCATAATGACGGTAACCCAGCATATTCTGTCCTCTGAAAAGCATCTGGAGCTTTGTATTAGGACAATTTTTGCGAATAATTCTTAAACGCTCCCAAGGGTCTTCATTTAAGAAACGAAGACAGCTGTCGAATGTTGCACCGCCCCAGCACTCTAATGAATGATAGCCAACTTTATCAAGCTCCGGTAAAATGGGGAGCATATCTTCAGTTGTCATTCTTGTTGCGAGGAGTGACTGATGTGCGTCACGGAGAGCAGTTTCTGTAACTAAAATCTTTTTCATAGTTCGCCTCATTAATTCATTGTAAGAAGTACTTTACCTGTATCTACAGACTCGCCCTTTGCTACATTTACGGAAGCAATTGTGCCGTCCTGAGCAGCCTTTACAGGTGTTTCCATTTTCATAGCTTCTATAAAGATTAAGTCCTGTCCTGCCTTTACAGAATCTCCTGCGGAAACTTCAACTCTTACTACTGTACCCGGCATCGGAGCTGTAACCTCAACTGCTCCTGCGCTGCCTGTGGGAGCCGGTGCCGGAGCTGATTCCTTTACAGGTGCTGCTGCAACCGGTGCTGAAGCTACCGGAGCTGTAGAACCGCCTAATTCTTCAACCTGAACATCATAAGCTGTGCCATTTACTGTAATACGTAAGTTTTTCATAGATATTACCCCTTTATGTAAATTAATAATTTATTAAATAGTGGAATGCTTTTTAGCAAGTGTAGATACACGCTTGCCCATTAGCATATCAAGAGCGTTTACAACTGATGAGCGTACTTCCTCAGCCAAAATCACGTCATCAACATAGCTGCAATTTGCAGCATTTTCAGCAGAAAGATTAGCTTCTGCAAAAGCCTTTGCAGCCTGAGCCTGTTCCGATACAGGAACATTCATCTGCTCGGGAGCCATAATAAGGGCAGCAGCCTCAGGATTAACAGGGCTGATAACTGCCTCAGGCAGAGCATATGTAACGTCTGTGTTTGCGCCTGTACCTGCAAGGGCAATATATGTTGAGCCGATAGCCTTGCCTGTTACAACGGAAATTTTAACTGTAGTTGCCTCTGCATAAGCAGATGTAACCTTAAGAGCTGACTTAATGTCCTCAAATCCCGGTGTATCAACAAATGTAAGGACAGGAATTGAAAAAGCATCACAGAAACGTACAAACTTTGAAATCTTCAGACAATCCTCAGACTTAAGTGTGTCGCCCTTTGTATTAACAGCACCTACAACCTGACCGCCTACACGGATTAATGCTGTCTTACCTACTTTGCCGAACTCTTTTGAAAGCTTGAATATTGAACCTGCATCAGCAACCTTGTGGACAATGCAACCGCAATCGCCCTCAGCCTCTTCAGCTACAGCCTCAGGAGCAATATTCAGGTTATTAGACGGAAGATAGCAAACAAGCTCTTTTGCTTTTTCTATAGCCTCATCTGCATTTTCTGCAACAACTGAGGCTACACCCTTTTCAGCGTTATATTCAGCAGAGGCATTTGTTCCCATTGTATCAAGTGAAAGCTCAGCCTCCTTGCTCATAATTACAAAATCAGCAGAAACTGCATTTAAGGCGCCTGTACCCATACAAGGACCTAAGATTACGGAAATCTGCGGTACAACACCTGAAAGCTTTGAAGCAGCGTTAAGCACATCGCCGTAGCCTGCAAGAAGGGCATTGCTTTCGTCAATACGTCCTCCCTTGCTGTTGTAGAAAGCTACAACAGGGCAGCCTGTTTTAAGAGCTAAATCGTAAATCTTTTTAATCTTAGCTGCCTGAGCTTTACTCATTGCACCGCCGCAGAAATCGCTGTTCTGTGCAAAAGCATATACAGGAAGTCCCTCTACTGTGCCAAAGCCTGCAACAACCTCTGCGTATGTATCCTTTGACTTTGCAAGAGTATCAACACTTACAAATGAATTTTCATCGAAAAAAGCAGTAATCGTTTTGTATGCTTCAGTTGCTGAAATAACAGCTTTTGCCTGAGTTACATTTTCAATACTCATCTGAAATCCTCCATTTTATATAGTGATAGTATTTCTTTGTAAGAAATACCAATTTTCCTCATTTACATTATATATCCAAACTGAAAAAATCGCAAGAAAAAAGTGTGCAAAAATTAAATTTGCACACTTTTAATATATATCTGTCTCTTATACACATCTG
>CAMFZJ010000020.1 GCA_946004305.1 uncultured Clostridia bacterium
GATTCCTCTACGTCTCGTGGGCTCGGAGATGTGTATAAGAGACAGATTAATTCTCGCTATTAATCTGCAAAGCAAGCTTTTTTAGCACAATAGGATTATTCTCTACTGTTTCATTAATCACGTTGTCAAGTAATGTATTGAGAATTTTGCCGATAGTTTTTCCGTCTGTAATTCCCAAATGAATTAAATCGGAACCGGTAATTTGCAAATCCTTTAAAGTAAAACATTCCTTCTGCTCGATTATTTCACTAAAAGCTTTTTGGGCAAGCTTTAGGTTGTTGAGTTTTATCTCTCTCTTATACTTAGACTGAGCCATTATGTCGGCATACTGAACCTTTAATAGCTTTTTAAAAGTATCTGTGCCTATTTTATTGAGGATATGTTTAATCTGTCTTTTATTATCATTAAAACGAATGTCGTGATACTCGATTAGAGTTACTACCTCATCAATAAGCTTTTGGGGGTATTTTAATCTTTTCAAAGCATTAGCCCCATACACGGCGCTGAAATGATTGTGTCCATGAAAATGGTCAACTCCCTTTTGGTCTGTTCGTAAAGTAATGGGCTTTCCTGTATCATGGAGGAGCATTGTCATTCTCAGAACAAGGTCAGGCTCTATAATCGAAACTGCCGCTGCTGAATGTTTCCAAACGGTTTTATTATGATGAGAGTTATTCTGCTCAAAATCAAAGGTTGCTACAAGCTCCGGAAGAAAAACTGCAACAACATCCTTGTATCTGCGTAATATATAACTGATATTTGTACCGCAGAGCATTTTGCTGAATTCTGAGGAAATGCGCTCTGCTGCAATATTATTCAGCAAGTTTCTGTTTAACACCAAGGCATATGCAGTATTAACTTCTATATCGAAATTATAGGTTGAGGCAAATCTCAATGCCCTTAAAATTCTAAGAGCATCCTCTTTGAATCTTAAGTCAGGATTTCCTACACAGCGGATTGCTTTTAATGATAAATCCCTTTCTCCGTTAAATGGGTCTACAATTCCTTTTTCATCATTATATGCCATAGCATTTATTGTAAAATCACGGCGTGCTAAATCCTGTTCTAAACTATCGGTAAAAATGACATTTTCGGGGTGACGATTATCCTTATATTCTCCGTCAACTCTGTATGTTGTTACTTCGTAGCAGATGTTATTAATAATGATTCCGATAGTGCCGTGTTTTTCTCCTGTTTCAACAAGGTCAAAATCAGAAAAGCAGGATTTTATTTGCTCTGTTTTGGCTGATGTTGTTATATCCCAGTCATTAGGCGCTATGCCTAAAATACAGTCACGAACACAGCCTCCTACAATATATGCCTCATAACCTGCATTATTTAAGGTATTAATAATAAATTTTACATCTTTTGGCATTTTTATTTTCAAAGGATCGCCCCATTCCTATACTATTTGCATTATATCAGTCTTTTTTTGTAATATCAAGTAATGTTAGCCTTGACTTACAAAACTGTAACATATTACAATATGCAGGAGGTGTTATTATGAATAATGAAATGAATAGTGAAAAGAAGCTTGCATATAAAGTTTCCGGCGTCACTATTATTGGTAATTTGTTATTATGCATTTTTAAGTTTTTGTGCGGTATAATAGGATGTTCACAGGCGATGGTATCCGATGCTATTCACTCTGCTTCTGATATATTCAGTACAATCATCGTAATTGTAGGTGTAAAGATTTCCCATAAGGAATCTGATGATGACCACAGGTACGGTCACGAGAGATATGAATGTCTTGCAGCTATTATTCTTGCTGTAATACTAGGGTTTACAAGCTTATATATAGGCTACAGCGGAATAACAACAGTTATAAGCGGCAACTATGAAAAAATTAAAGCTCCCACCGTTTTGGCTTTAGTTGCTGCAATTATTTCAATTATTGTTAAAGAACTGATGTACCACTATACAATGCATGCAGCTAAAAAAATAAACTCAGATTCCCTAAAAGCTGACGCTTGGCATCACAGAAGTGACGCTATTTCTTCCATAGGCTCACTTATAGGTATCGGCGGTGCAATGCTGGGATTCCTGTTTATGGACGCTCTGGCAAGTATTATCATATGTATAGTAATTCTCAAAGCTGCCGTTGATATTATTAAGGACGCTATGGATAAACTGGTTGATAAATCCTGTGACAGAGAAACTATTGAACAGCTGATTGATATTGCGAAGAATACCGAAGGGGTAATTGATATTGATGATATTAAAACAAGGCTCTTCGGCAACAAAATATATGTTGATATTGAAATATGCTGTGACGGTGATCTCAGCCTGAGAGAAGCTCACAATATTGCAGATTTGGTACACGATAGAATAGAAAACAGCAATATTAACATAAAACATTGTATGGTACACATAAATCCGGATTAAAAATCAATACTTCACATTATGGAAAAAGTCACCGGGTTTCGGTGACTTTTTTTAATCATTATCTATACTATTAAGATATTTTTCAATTAATTTGTTACTTTCAAAGGACGAGCGTTTTATGTAGATAAAATAAAATACTTCTGCTACAATAACCAGCAAAGGCATAAATAGGTCTGTTGAAAAGCCTTTTAAAACTAATGATGCTACAGTTGATTCAACTGCAAAGGCTAATAATACCAAAAGCAGTACTAGTGCCATAGTTTTTATTCTGAAATAACCTTTAATTTCACAGCCTGAGCTGTTTTCGATTACTGTTCCGTAAAAAACCTGTTCCATAAAGCTTGAGTGTTTTCCGTAATCATCATTAAGTTGGAGCTGGACTTTATTGCCGGTTATTTCACCGCCGATTGTATATCCGCTTTTAACATATTTTTTATTACTGTTTATATCCTTTTCAATTATTTCAAGGACTTCCCTTTTATTCTTTGAAAAAGTAATTAACATATTTTAACCTCTAGTCTAAGCGTTTTCTGTTAATAACAGTTATGATAATGAAAAGAACAACTGTAGCAGCGGATAGTATCAACATAAATACAACTGCGTTTTGTGACAGAGGAGATATTGAGAATAAATTATTAAATATTGTCATACCCAATACTAACCCTGCCAGCACTACTGCAAGCAACGCTGTTCTTATGCCGTTAAATGGAACTGACAAGGAAATTACCATTAGAACTCCCACAAGTGCAATAGCAATTACCGACATTGTGGAAATCTCATTTTCGGAAAATACAGAGCTTTGGAAAGAAATAATGATTATATTTGCCGCCGCTATCAAGCCTCCCGGCAAGGACCTGTACATTACATTCCTGAAAAAATGGCCTTTAATTCTATTATGGTTTGGTTGTAATGCTAAGACAAAAGAAGGCAACCCTATTGTCATAGCACTTACAAGAGAAAGATGAATAGGCTCAAAAGGATAGCCTGAATTTACAATAGTAAAAAACAGGGCGATTATTACGGAATAGATTGTCTTAACAAGAAATAGCGATGCGCTTCGTTGAATATTGTTGATTGAACGTCTGCCCTCTGCCACTACCTTAGGCATTGATGAAAAATCATCATTAACAAGCACAAGCTGTGATATATTTTTTGCTGCGTCAGAACCTGAGGCAATAGACACGCTGCAATCTGCTTCTTTTAAAGCAAGAACGTCATTAACTCCGTCACCTGTCATTGCAACTGTATGACCTTGCTCCTTTAATGCCAGGATTAATTTTTTCTTCTGTTGTGGCGTTACCCGTCCGAATACTGTATATTTTTCAGCGGCTTCTTTTATTTTTTCGTCAGTATCAAGGGTTGTGGCATCAACAGATTTTTCCGCACCGGTTATACCTACTGACTTTGCAATCATCTCTACAGTTTTGTTATTATCTCCTGAAATAACCTTTAAGGCAACTCCCTGTTCTTTGAAATAATTAATTGTTTCTTCCGCATTTTCTCTGATTTTATCTTTAATCAGAACTAAAGCCACAGGCTGTAAATTTTCAGGAAGATTGCGGTTTTCAAAGGGAGCGTCACTTACAGAAAGTGTTACCACTCTGATTATATCATCAATTTTGGAAATTTTATCAAAAAGCTCCGGTTTGGAAGATTTATTATATATAAACTCTGCTGCTCCCAACACATAGGATTTGCCGTCTTCCAAAACTGCTCCTGACCATTTCTTTTCTGAGGAAAAAGGGATTATTTCATTTGCTTTAAAGTATTTACAGTTAAAATTCTTATTAATTGCATTAATTGTTGCATTGTTATCAACTGAATTTGCTGAAAGTGATTTTAATATGGTATCTATATATTCCTGATTATTTCCCAGGTAATCAACATCAACTACCTCCATATCTCCGGAAGTAATTGTGCCTGTTTTATCAAGGCAAAGCACATCTACTCTTGCAAGGGTTTCAATACAGAATAATTGCTGAACAAGAACCTTATGGTGAGCAAGCCTTATTACCGATACTGCCAGAACTGTACTTGTCAAAAGTATAAGTCCCTCAGGTATCATACCTATTAGTGCGGCTACAATACTGACAATTGTTTCCTCAATTGAAAGTCCGTTAATAAAGTAATGATTTACAAATAGTGCGATTCCTATAGGGAAAATTCCAATTGAACAAAATGTTAAAATTTTATTCAGAGTATTCATAATCTCTGAATTAATTTTTTTGCTGTATGTGGCTTCCTTATGTATTTTTGTTGCGTAGTTTTCCTCGCCGATATGAACTACCTTTGCGTAAACCTCACCTGAGGAAACAAAGCTTCCTGACATAAGGCTTGAACCTTCTTCTTTTTCAATAAGGTCGCTTTCTCCTGTCAGCAAGCTCTCGTTTACTGAACAAAAGCCATCAACTACCACGCTGTCTGAGGGTATCTGGTTTCCCCCTCTGAGAATAATAATATCATCAATTACTATGTCGCTAATGGGAATTGATTTTACCTCTTCGTCACGAACTACATCAATATTATCAGAAACAACAATTGACAATTTATCTACGGTTTTTTTGGAACGTATTTCCTGAACAATACCTATAATTATGTTGCAAAATACTACTCCCATAAAAAGCATATTTTTAAAGGAGCCTACCATTAACAGCAATAAAGCCAAAAATAAATTTAAAAAATTAAAAAGGGTAATGGTATTGTCAAATATAATTTTCTTTATTGGTTTAGAGTTTGACTTTGCGTTAGTGTTTACCTTTCCTTCACTTACACGTTTTTCAACTTCAGCGGAGCTTAGGGAAAGTGATTTGATTTTTTGATTTATCATATTACCTCAACAAATATAAACATAAAATAAAAATTTTTGAAATTAAATTTAAAATATGGGCAAAAGTATCATATTCCTGTAAAATAAAACTTAATTCAACTCATTTCCAAACTATTATACACTATTTTTTGAAAAAATAATAGTACTAGTTTTAAGGAGGTGAAAAAATGCAAAAAATTTCTAAACAAAAAATTTCAATAATTCTAACATTAATTATTTTTTCCCTAAATGCCTTTTCGATACCAGTACAGGCAAAAAACAACAAGGTAATTGTTGGAGGCGAATCATTTGGACTTAAGCTGTACTGTAAGGGCGTTATGGTTACTAACCTTGAAAGATTTGAAAGTAACGACAAAAAGCTTTGCCCGGCTGAAAGCTGTGGTGTTAAGAAAAGCGATATTATTACAATGATTAACAATGAAACTGTAAAGTCCAACGAAAAAGTCAGCGAAATTATTAAAAATTCAAATGGTAAAAGTTTAAAGCTTTTGATTGAAAGAGATAATAAAAAACTAAATCTCACATTAACACCTGTTAAAAATGAAAGAGGACAGTATTGTGCAGGAATGTGGGTTCGTGACAGTTGTGCAGGAATCGGAACAATTTGCTTTTATGATAAAAGCAACAACAGCTATGCAGCCCTAGGCCACGGTATATGTGATACTGACAGCGGTGGAATTATGGCTTCAAACAGCGGTGAAATACTCAAAGCATCAATTACAAGCGTAAACAAATCAGAAAATAATAACATCGGTACTTTGAATGGTTACTTTACAAATCAGGTTATAGGCACAATTAGGGACAACAGCAGTTTAGGAGTATACGGTAAAACCACATCAGAAATTAGTAAACAAAAAGAAGTAGAGATTGCCGATATTGCAGAAGTTAAAATCGGCAACGCCATAATGTACTCCACAATAGAAGGTACTACTCCTAAGCCTTACAGCATTGAAATAACACAAATCTGCAATAAGGATAAAAATTCAAACAGAAATTTTGTCATTAAGGTAACTGACAAAGAGTTACTAGAGAAAACCGGAGGTATTGTTCAAGGTATGAGTGGCAGTCCTATCCTTCAGAACAATATGCTTGTAGGCGGGCTTACTCACGTTTTTGTTGAAAGCTGTACTCAGGGCTACGGAATATTTGCAGAAAATATGATTAACAAAATTTAAGACGCCCCCTGCCACAAAGCAGGGGGTACATACTGAGAAATAAATCGATATATTGTGTCGATTTTTAAAGAGAAACACAATATATAGGGTTATTTTTTAGAATTTTAGGATTCTCACAAAATTTTTTTGTATTTTTTTAAAAAATTTATTTGGAAACTATTGCCAAATTTACCAGTTTATGGTAGTATTATTTCATAAAATAAAAAGCACGGAGGAAATAAAATGAATAACAAAATTAAGCTGTTGATTACGGAAGATATTTCACAATTTACCGGAGATAATCTTGATATAATAGATAGCAAAAACATTGAACCGATTTTCTGTAGCAAGGACGGAGAGGAGCTTATTCTTAAAATAAGGAATGACAAGCCTGACGCTGTAATTATGGATTTATTTATGACAAGGCTTGATTCTCTTGGCGTAATGCGCTCAATTAACAAGATGGATATAGAACCGCCTGTGTTTATAGTAACTTCCTCATTTAACAGTCCTGCTTTAGAACGTGAGATTATGAACAGCGGTGCTAGCTACTACGCTCTTAAGCCATACAATATTGAAGCTATTTGCGATGATGTTGTTTCTTTAGTTAAAAAAGGTAAGCTTCCAAGCGGTTCTTACAATACCTTTGACAGCTTTGGCATTGAGCTTAAGGTTACTGAGATACTTCACGAAATCGGCGTACCTGCCCACATTAAGGGTTATCATTATCTTAGAGATTCTATTATTATGTCAATTGAAAAACCTGAAATTATCAATGCTGTCACAAAACAGCTATATCCCAGCGTTGCTAAAAAATACGATACCACTTCTTCAAGGGTGGAACGTGCTATACGTCACGCAATTGAGGTTGCTTGGGACAGAGGTGATGTTGAGGTACTTAACTCATATTTCGGCTACACTATACACAATGACAGAGGTAAGCCGACAAACAGCGAATTTATTGCAATGATTTCCGATAAGCTAAGACTACAGATTAAAACAGCAAGCTGATTAATTATAATTATAGCAAAAGCCCATACTCAATGTAAGGTTGAATATGGGCTGAATTTATGTATTTATTTAGTTTTGCCAATATCTGTGCGATAATGAGCGCCTTCAAAGGATATGGTTTTTACAGCTGAATAGGCTTTTTCCAATGCTTCATCAAGGGTAGCGCCCTTTGCTGTTACACCAAGCACACGTCCGCCGTTTGTAAGGAATTTATTATCCTCAAGCTTAGTACCTGCGTGGTAAACAATCGCATTCTCAACTCCGCCCTTTTCATTAAGTCCTGTAATTTCCAAGCCTTTTTTATAAGCCAGCGGATAACCGCCGCTTGCCATTACTACACAAGCTGTTGCTCCATCATACCACTGAATATCAATATCAGCAAGCTTTTCATCAATAATCGCTTCACAAATATCAACCAAGTCAGTTTTCAAACGTGGAAGTACTACCTGTGCTTCAGGGTCACCGAAACGTGCATTATATTCAATAACCTTTGGTCCCTTTGGCGTAATCATAAGTCCAAAGTACAGACAGCCCTTAAATGGTCTTCCCTCTTTTTCCATAGCCTTGATTGTTGGTAAAAAAATTGTATCATAACAAGTCTTAGCTATTTCGTCAGTATAGTAAGGGTTAGGACTGATTGTACCCATACCGCCTGTGTTTAAGCCCTCGTCATTATCATAAGCTCGCTTATGGTCTTTTGAAGATACCATAGGCTTAACAACCTTGCCGTCTGTAAATGCAAGTACGGACACCTCAGGACCTGTAAGAAATTCCTCGATTACTATATTGTTACCGGAATCACCAAACTGCTTATCTTCCATTATAGACTTGATAGCATCCTTGGCTTCTTCAATTGTCTGAGCAATAATTACGCCTTTACCTAAAGCAAGTCCGTCAGCTTTTACTACTACAGGAACTGTATTTTCAGACTCCACATAGGAAATTGCTTTCTGTGGATCATCAAAAACTTCATACTTTGCAGTTGGAATATTATATTTTTTCATAAGGTTTTTAGAGAAAACCTTTGACGCTTCAATAATAGCTGCATTTGCATTGGGACCGAAAGCTCTTACTCCTGCCTTTTCCATAGCATCTACCATACCTGCTGCAAGTGGGTCATCAGGTGCAACAAATACTAAGTCAATAGCATTATCCTTTGCAAACTTTACCATATTGTCAATATCCATAGCAGAGATATTTACAATTTCTGCATCTTTGGCGATACCGCCGTTTCCCGGTGCGCAGTAGATTTTTGTGGCTTTTTCTGATTCTTTCAGCTTTTTTATAAGAGCGTGTTCTCTGCCGCCGGAGCCAACCATTAATATTTTCATAGCTTTACCTCTATTAATGATGGAACAGTCTGATACCTGTGAATGCCATTGTCATACCATATTTATCACAGGTTTCAATTACATTATCATCACGGATTGAGCCGCCGGGCTGTGCTACATACTGTACCCCTGACTTCTTTGCACGCTCAATGTTGTCGCCAAATGGGAAGAATGCGTCTGAGCCAAGGCTTACACCTTTATTTTTAGCAAGCCATTCTTTCTTTTCTTCAGGTGTCAGAACTTCAGGCTTTACTTTAAAGAGGTTCTGCCATGTACCTTCACGAAGTACATCATCATATTCATCGGAAATATATACGTCAATTGTGTTATCTCTGTCAGGTCTGCGGATATTATCTACAAACTGCAAACCAAGCACCTTTGGATGCTGTCTTAACCACCAAATGTCTGCCTTATTACCTGCAAGTCTTGTGCAATGAACTCTTGACTGCTGGCCTGCGCCTACGCCTATAGCCTGTCCGTCCTTAGCATAGCAAACAGAATTAGACTGTGTGTATTTAAGTGTGATTAAAGCAATAAGAAGGTCACGCTTTGCTTCCTCAGGAAATTCTTTATTAGCTGTAGGAATATTTGATGTAATCATTTCCTCATCAATTTTAAGCTCGTTTCTTCCCTGCTCAAATGTGATGCCGAATACATCCTTATGCTCGATTGGTGCAGGCACATAATTTGGGTCAATCTTAACTACGTTATATGTGCCTTTACGCTTTGTTTTTAAGATTTCAAGGGCTTCAGGTGTATAGTCGGGAGCTATGATACCGTCAGAAACTTCACGCTGTAGAAGCTTAGCAGTCTGCACATCACATGTGTCTGAAAGAGCTACCCAGTCACCGTAGGAGGACATTCTGTCTGCACCTCTTGCTTTTGCATATGCACTTGCAATTGGAGAAAGCTCTAAATCATCTACAAAATAGATTTTCTTAAGTGTATCTGAAAGCTCGGTTGCTACTGCTGCACCGGCAGGGCTTACATGCTTGAATGAAGCTGCTGCCGGTAAGCCTGTAGCTTCTTTAAGCTCTTTTACCAGCTGCCATGAATTAAATGCATCGAGGAAGTTAATATATCCAGGCTTGCCGTTTAGAACTTCTACGGGAAGTTCCTTGTTATCCTGCATAAAAATTCTTGATGGTTTTTGATTTGGATTACAGCCATATTTTAAAGCTAATTCTTTCATAATTACCTCCGATTATTTATTCTTGTTGATAATTCTTGATGTTGCCTTGTTTGTAGCAATATTAATGTATCTTACAAAAAGACTTACCTTGTTATCAGCGTCCAATGAATTCCAGATTTTTTCTGCAAATGTATCAATATCATCATTGCCGATTTCTACAAGTGTCGGCTCACCCTCAAAGCTTGGAAGCGGGTTACCATCGCCCATATATGTGTGGATAAAATGACCTTCACCTTGTAGAGGATGTGCATAATCAAAAGTAAATCTCTGGCAGCACTTAGGATTGCCGTTAGCACTTTTCAGAATTGAAAGGGTGTATGAAAGCTTTTCTCCCCTTGCGTCACCATCTGTTCTTACATTTACAATACCGCTGATTCGGGGGGTATAGTTTGGCTCGTCAGGTTCAAATTCTCTTGCACTTAATGACTGCTCAAAGGTTCTTCCGCAAGCCATAAGGTTTACGATTGTATCTGTCTGGTCGCCGTTTGTTACTATTGTGCTTTCTGCAAATGTTTTTACAGGAGCATAGATAATAAGTGAAGGATCTTCAAGCTTTGATTCGTCAAAAGCCTGTGTGCGAATACCGTCACCATCTTCAACAAAAATACGGTTACGGCTGTTCTCTGAACGTCCCATAATAAAATATGCTATAACAGCCTTTTCGCCGTCTGCTGTTCTACCGAGAACAATGCCTCTGCCCGGGTAGCTTGTTGATGAAATTTCTTTTTCTAATGAAACTGCTTTCATAATAACCAACCTTTCTAATCTTCAATTATTGTAATATTGTTCTTTACTTTTATTTTATCCTGACAAAACAGGGATACTGCCATTGGGAGTATTTTCCATTCTGCCTGTTCCATAATGCGTTTTTGCAAAGATTCCGGAGTATCTCCATTTTTAACTTCCACTGCCTTTTGCATTATAATAGGACCGCCGTCACATTCTTCATTTACAAAATGGACTGTAGCTCCGCTGAGCTTAACACCCTTGGAAAGAGCTGCCTTATGAACATTCAGCCCGTAAAATCCCTCGCCGCAAAAGCTGGGAATAAGGGCAGGGTGAATGTTTATTATCTTGTTTTCATAGGCAGATATTACCTTATGCCCCAGTATTGTCATAAACCCTGCAAGGACAACTAAATCTGCATTTTTAGAATTGATGAGCTCAGTTAATGCGTTATCATAATCATCAAATTTTTCGTAGTCCTTACGGCGTATAACAGCTGTATCTATATTATTCTCTTTTGCTCTGGTTAAAGCATAGGCATCAGGATTGCTTGAAATTACACAGGTGATTTTACCGTTTTTGATAATTCCTGATTTTTCAGCATTAATCAACGCCTGTAAATTTGTGCCTCCGCCGGATACAAGTACAACTATATTTTTCATTATTCTATGATTACTCCGTCATCACCCTTGATTACTTCGCCTAAAACAACAGCGTCTTCTCCGTTATCTTTAAGCACCTGTAATGCCTTATCAACCTGATCGCTGCTTACCGCTGCAATCATTCCGATACCCATATTAAATGTGTTGAACATATCGTGTTCTGAAATATTGCCCACTCTCTGCATTACCTTGAAGATAGGAAGCACAGGTACAGCAGATTTATTTATTTTTGCTGTAAGTCCTTCTTTCATCATTCTTGGGATGTTTTCGTAGAAACCTCCGCCTGTAATATGGGAAACAGCTTTTACATCAACCTGCTCCATAAGTGCAAGAATCGGCTTAACATAGATTTTTGTAGGAGTTAAAAGAGTTTCGCCTAATGGTTTGTCAAGTTCTTCATAGGTATTGTGGATTGTGTTCTCATCAATACCGAAGATTTTTCTTACAAGTGAAAATCCGTTGGAATGTACACCTGATGAACGCAAACCGATAAGAACGTCACCCTCTGTAAGCTTGCTTCCGTCAACAATCTTCGGTCTGTCAACCATACCTACACAGAAGCCTGCTACATCATACTCGTCTATTGGATAAAAGCCGGGCATTTCAGCAGTTTCGCCGCCTACTAATGCACAACCTGACTGCACACAGCCGTCAGCTATACCTGAAACGATTTCTGCGATTTTTTCAGGCACGTTTTTTCCGCAGGCAATGTAGTCAAGGAAAAATAAGGGCTGCGCGCCACCGCAAACTACATCATTTACACACATAGCTACTGCATCAATACCGATTGTATTGTGCTTATCTAAAAGGAAAGCCAGCTTAAGCTTTGTACCTACACCGTCTGTACCTGATACAAGCACAGGCTCTTCCATACCTTTAAGGTTTGGAGCAAACAAACCGCCGAATCCACCTATTCCTGATACAACACCGTCAATCTTTGTGCGGGCAACATGGCTTTTCATAAGCTCCACAGCTTTGTATCCTGCTGTTACGTCAACGCCGGCTTCCTTATAACTTTCGCTAAAGCTTTTCATAATTTATCCTCCGCTAAAATTCTTTTATTTTATTTGCAAATTTATCAACATATATTTTCTTAGGCTCATCAGCTTGATAATGTCCGCTGAAACATCCATCGCAAAGTCCGATGTTACATTCTTCCGCAGTTTTATGCAATCCATCAATACTTATGAATCCAAGGGAATCGGCATTAATCTGCTCTTTAAGCTCATTAAGGCTGAGATTATTTGAAATCATATGAGATTTGTCAGGAAAATCTATTCCGAAATAGCAAGGGTAAACAATAGGCGGTGAACATATCCTCATATGTACCTCTTTTGCTCCTGCATCTCTCATAAGCTTCACTATGTGGGCGCTTGTGGAACCTCTTACAATAGAGTCATCTATTATAACAACTCTCTTACCTTTTACCGCTGTCTTAAGAACATTAAGACGTGTTTTTAAAAGTCTGCGACTTTTTTTGTCATTTACGCCCTTATAGGTTCTTCCTATATATTTATTCTTTATGAAAGCAGTCATAAACGGTATTCCTGAGGCTGTAGAAAAGCCCTGAGCAGCTATTAGTCCCGAATCCGGTACACCGCACACTATATCAGCTTCAACAGGATGCTCCTTGTATAAGATCTCTCCTGCTTTACGTCTTGCCAAGTGGACAGTAACATTATCAATAACAGAGTCAGGTCTTGCAACATATACAAACTCGAAAAGGCACAGGGATGTTCTTTTCTTTTTTGAACAGCTATAACTGCAAATTGAATTTTTGTCAACAACCACAACTTCACCGGGCTCAACATCTCTGATAAAAGTTGCGCCTATGCTGTCTAATACACAGCTTTCGGAAGTTATCACATAGCTGTCTTTAAGTTTGCCTATGCAAAGAGGTCTGAACCCGTGAGGATCTCTGGCACCTATAAGTTTATCCCTTGTGCCTAACACTATTGAATATGCACCCTTCAATTTATCCATAGCTTTTAAAACTGCTTCTTCAATAGCTTTGCTGTTAATTATTTCAGAAGCAATTGTATAGGAAATAATCTCAGCGTGGGAGTTTGACTGGAATATTGCACCGTCTTTCTCAAGATTGTTTCTAATTTCACAAAAATTAGTTATAGCTCCGTTATTTGCAAGAGCCATAACTCCTTCTCTACAGCTCATAACAAGGGGCTGTGTTGCGGCACGATCAAGGTATTCCGAGGAAGTATATCTGACATGTCCTACAGAAATTTTACCCTGTGGCAAAGTGGAAAGAGATTTATCGGTAAAGACAGAGGAAACAATGCCCAAGTCCTTTACTGAGGATGGAAGCCCATCATTAATAATTGTCATTCCCGCACTGGTTTGTCCCCTATGCTGTAAGCCATAAAGAGCATCCTGTGTTATTGATACAATATCAAGATCATCATTGTTTCTGTAAAAACCGAATACACCACATTCGTCATTTACCTTATCAATGGTTTTGTCAATAATTACGCTTTTCAAAGTTCTTCTGCCTTTCTTTGAATGTCAGCGTCCTTTTGTGCCACTGCCTTAGCCATTTCTTCTTTCATTTCTTCAAGCTTTTTATCAAGGGTTTCATCAGAAAGTGCAAGAATTTGTACTGCAAGAAGTCCTGCGTTTCCTGCTCCGTCAACAGCTACTGTCGCTACAGGAATACCTGTGGGCATCATTACTGTTGCTAAAAGTGCGTCCATTCCGTCAAATGAGGCTGACTTAATAGGAATACCGATTACAGGAATTGTAGTGTGGGCAGCTAATACACCTGCTAAATGTGCTGCCATACCTGCAGCTGCTATAATTACACCAAAGCCGTTTTTCTTAGCATTTTTTGAAAACTCTGCGGCCTCATCAGGTGTACGGTGAGCGCTCATAATATGCACTTCATATGGTACATTAAATTCCTTTAATTTTAATATAGCTTTCTGAACAACTTTAAAGTCGCTGTCAGAACCCATAATCACGGCAACTTTCTTCATAAAATCCTCCTAAAACAACATAGATTGCTTATCTGTCTCTTATACACATCTCCGAGCCCACGAGACGTAGAGGAATCT
>CAMFZJ010000021.1 GCA_946004305.1 uncultured Clostridia bacterium
AAACATTGCATAAATTTTCCACATTTGTTATAATTCAATTATAGCATAAGAATATTTAAAATTCAAATAAATACATTCGGAGGTTCATTATGGGAAAAATTGTTATTACCGGTATGGGTGCTGTTACCCCTATTGGTATTGGTGTTGAAACTTTTTGGGACAACCTTATTGCAGGCAAATGCGGAATTGATAAAATCAAGAGCTTTGATGCAAGCGAGCTTGCTGTACAGATTGCCGGTGAGATTAAGGACTTTAACCCGGCTGATTATCTTCCAAAGGATGTTGTACGAAAAACTGATGCTTTTATGCAATACGCTTACATTGCCGCAGAAGAAGCTTTAAAGCAGTCGGGAGTGAAAATAGAGCCTGAAAGAACAGGCATTGTTATGGGTACTGCTATGAGTGGTATTTCAACAATTGCTTTTACTCAGGAGGCACTTACTGGTGCATCACACAAAAAAGTAGGCCCCAGATTTATTCCTAAAATCTTAGGTAATATTGCTGCTGCAAACATTGCTATTGAACACAATATTCAGGGACCGAGCTTAACTGTTTCTACTGCTTGTTCATCAGGCGGTGACGCTATTTACGAAGCTTCTATGATTATGCAGGCAGGAAAAGCCGATGTTATGCTTGCAGTAGGTGCTGAATCTGCTCACTGTCCTATTTTCATATACAGCCTGGCAAATGCAAAGGCTCTCTCAAGAAACAATGAAAATCCTCAGCAGGCTTCCCGCCCCTTTGATGAAGCTCGTGACGGCTTTGTAATCGGCGAAGGCGGTGGTGCTTTGGTTCTTGAAACTGAGGAACATGCTTTGGCAAGAGGAGCTAAGATTTACGGCGAGCTTTTAGCTTGCGGTAACACATCAGACGCTTACCACGTTACTGCTCCCCATCCGGAAGGCAGAGGAGCTATTGCTTGTATGAAGCAGGCACTTGCAGAAGCTAAGCTGAATCCTGAGGATATTGGATATATTAACGCACACGGCACTTCAACACATAAGGGTGACGAAGTTGAAACAAATGCCGTTTCTAAGGTGTTTGGTGATAACACTCCCCTTGTAAGTTCTACAAAGGGCGCTACAGGTCATATGATGGGTGCCGGTGGTGTTACTGAGGTTATTTCCTGTATTAAAGCTATTGAAACAGGTATTGTACCTCCTACAATTAATCTTGAAAATCCAATTGCTGACTGCAATATTGACTTTGTTCCCAAAAAAGCAAGGAAGGCTAACATAAAATATGCTATGTCAAATGCTTTCGGCTTTGGCGGTCAAAATTCCAGTGTTATTGTTGGTAAATATAATGAGGAGTAATTTATGAATTATACTTACGATGTTACAATGTTTAAAGAAACCTTTGAAACCGAGTTCACTTGGCTTAACGGTTTTATGAGAAATGTTGGAAGATTTTCTGACAGAACTGCTCTTTTCGACCCTGCTACCGGTGAAAAATGGAGCTATTCACAGCTTAACGCTGAATGTAACAAGTTTGCTAACGCTATGATTAAAAACGGTGTTGTAAAAAATGATATTGTTTTCTATCAGCTTTACAACTCTCCGTATTTTGTGTTTTGTCATATTTCCGCACAAAAAGCCGGAGGTATTTCAAATCCTGCTAACTTTAACCTTTCCCCCGGTGAAACCGCGGAAATTATTAACCATAATAAACCAAAGGTTTACGTTTATGACAGCGCAATTACCGACACAGCTATTAAGGCTTTGGAAATTGCTGAGCATAAGCCGGAAATAGTAATTATGGCAGATTATCTTAAAAAGTATGATACTGCACCTGAAGGACATATTTTTTACGAGGATTTTGTAAATGGCTTTAGTGAAGAAAATCCTGTACTTGACTTTAAACCACATATCTATGACGAAGTACTTAGACTTCAGACTTCAGGTACTACAGGCACTCCTAAGGGAGTTCCTCTTAACAATATAAACGAAGTGCTTTCTGCTCACGATGTTATGATGCACTTTCCTCTTTCCCCATATGACAAAACTATGAATATGACGCCTTGGTTTCACCGTGGCGGTATTCATTCAGGCGGTCTTACCCCTACCCTATATGCCGGTGCAGAAATTGTTATTTTAAGAGATTTCCAGCCTAAGACCTGCCTTGATTATGTTGAAAAATATAAAATTACATTCCTAATCGGTGTTCCTTCTGTTTTAGGCCTTTTGGCTAACAAGCAGGAAAAACAGCCTAAGGATATTTCTTCCCTCAAGGGCATTATTACTATGGGCAGTCCTCTTGAAAAACAGGAGTGTATTCGTTTTCAGAATATACTCACTCCCAGTATTTTCAATGGATACGGTACTACGGAGTCTTTCTGGAATACTTTTTTAAGACCTAACGATTTACCTGAAATGGCAGGTACAGCAGGAAAAAGCTGTACTGATGATGAAGTTAGAATTGTAAAGGTTTACGAGGATAACAAGGCTGAGCCTGAGGATGTTGTTCCAAATGACGGAGTAACTGAAGGCGAAATCATTATTAAATGTCCTGCCAAAACTACCTACTGCTATGTAAACAACGAGAAGACTACTAAGGAAAAGTTCTATAAAGGCTGGATGTATACAGGTGACATCGGTACTTGGGACAGCAAACACTTTGTAACTGTTGCCGGCAGAAAGGACGATATGATTATCAGTAAGGGCGAAAATATTTACCCTACAAGAATAGAGGAAGCTATTAATACATTTGAAAAAGTCAACGAATGTATTGTTACCTCTGTTCCTGATAAAACCAGAGGCGAGGCTGTTGTTGCTTATATTATCCCCGATGATAAAAGCCTAACCGTTAAGGAAGTTCTTGAGTTTTGTAAAAACTGTCCTAACCTTTCTAAATATCAGGTTCCAAGATATTTCAGACTTGTAGATAACTTACCAAGAACTGCCACAGGCAAGAAACAACACTTTAAGATGAAAATTCAGGCAAAGGAAGACTTGGAAAACGGTCTGCTCCTGAGAAAATAAGCAGTAAAATAGGCTGTCATATGACAGCCTATACTTTTGTAAAAAAGTCGAGTGTCTAGACACCCATTTTGAGAAGAAAAATTGATATTTTCAAATCTTTTTTGTCCGACCGTTTTCGAGCAATTTCCTATAAAGTAAAAAATAAGAGCTATCCAACTTGGATAGCTCTAAATGATTTTTATGCGATATCTTCAAGTGAGCAACAGGATGTATTAAGTCCATGTTTAACTCTGTCCTCAACCTCGGAGCGCTTTGCGTTGTTGAAACGGTCAAGTGTACCTACAAGATAGCCTGTAATTCTTCTGATTCTCTCAAAAGGTACAGCCTCATAAGTGTAGTTTACATCAACATATTCACCGTCAACTGTGAAGTTAAATGTTTTAAACTCCTTGTCTGGATTTGCTTCTTTGATCTGCATAATATATGTGTTGATTTCTTTCTGTGATAGCTTTCCGCCGTTTACTGTAATTTCCATAATAATCTCCTTCCAATTAAACTAATATATTATTTTTACCTTCCATATGCCTCATCTAGTGGCAGTATAGTAATAATAACACAATATGTTGTGATATTCAAGAGGAAAAGCATCGTCTATTTTACCAAAGATTTATAAGAATTATTGTGTATTTTCACTAATGGTAAAATATTAATTGCTTTAAGAAATAATATCAGAGCAATTTATTGTAAAATAATAATATAAATATGTATAGAATATATAACATTTATTATTTCAATTAACCATTGACAAAATCAGCAGTTTTATGTATAATGTCAATGTTGTTTGAATTTCAATATAACCATATGCGGGTGTGGCGGAATTGGCAGACGCGCTAGATTTAGGTCACGCTACCTCAGTGAAACAATTTAATATTTTGGTTTTCACAAGTTTAACTTGTTGAAATACACACGTGCGGGCGTGGCGGAATTGGCAGACGCGCTAGATTTAGGTTCTAGTGTCAACCGATGTGCAGGTTCAAGTCCTGTCGCCCGCACCACCCTGAAAAGTCCGATTAAATCGGGCTTTTTCTTGTTTTTGAGCAAAAATAAAGTCGGCAGACGCATAACATAAGATGACGATTTTGTAGTTTGTATTGTACAAATCATCACACTTCAATTTAGCAATATTCGCTAAATTGAAAATTACTAATGTTCTGCGTCTGCCATTTTATATTTGCAATAAACCTTAATTACCGGTACTTTTATAATACCTCATACTGAACTTCCAGAAAAAGTAAGCGATGATATAAAGTATGATTCCTACAAACGGTGAAATATACATAAACCATTCGGGATACGTCGACATATCAGGCTTGCGCAGCAAGAACTGTGCCGGAAAGTAATTCACAAATGCAAACGGCACTACAAATATAAGAAGTGATTGTATAAACTTATTATAAATGCTAATCGGATAACCGGCAAATTTTCTCAGATTCCAGTACATAATTTCTTTTAAGCTCTGTGTTTCTATAAAATAAATGCTGATTGCTGAGAAAAACAGAAAAACTGCACCTTGTATAAGGACACCGCTTGCAATTGAAATAACATAGTACAGAATAGTCGCAGCGTTCCATTCCACACCCACATTATTGGCTGACAAAATAAAAAGTGTAATGCCCAATGTTCCGTGACCGAGGGACGCAAGCCAGTCTGCACCGCACAGCACAAGTTGAGTGAGTATTCCACGAGGTCTTACCATTACTCTGTCTATATCACCGTGCTTTATCCAGTCGGAAAAGTCCCGCAAAGCCATAAAAAAGACAATAAAAATTCCATATGTAATAAAAATCAGGCTGAACAGAAACATAAGCTCGTTGATATTCCAGTTATTGATTGTATCAAATTTAAGCAAAGCAAAATACATTGCAATAATTCCTGCCGCTTCTCTGAAAAACACGGCAAAAGACGAAACTACGGAGTCAAGCTTATATTGAAAGCGTGTTTTTATACCTGATTTTGCATAAGCAAAAAACAGAGAAACTATATCTTTCATAACTTATCCTCCCTGCACTATAAGTCTTTTGATTCCTTTATTCCACAAAAGCTCGCCGATAAAATAAAGTATTGCTATCCACAAAACCTGCCTACCAAAATTCAACAGTATTTCATAACCCTGCAGTTGTCCGAGATACAGCTGAACAGGTGTGAAGAAAATAGAATCAAACGGTGTGAACTTAATAATATTCAGAACAGGTTGTGGCATAAACCAAAGCGGAAGTAAAGCACCCGAGAAAATATTTACTATTACATTTTTTATTGTAATCAATCCCCAGACATTAAACAGCCAGAAAGCCAAGGTCTGAACTATAAAGCTTATATACCACAATACAATATATCCCAGCACTGCACTGACGAGGCAGAGAACAAAGCCAAAAATTCCGGCAGGCGGCATCATTTCAGTAAAAAGCATTGCAATTATCACAGCAGGCAGAAAATTGAAAACCACTTTAAAAAAGCCGTCACCCAAATCCTCAAACAGCATTCTGAATTTAAAATTCACAGGCTTAAGAAGCTCGTTTGCTATTGTTCCCTGTTTGATTTTATCCTGTAAAAACATTTCATTTTTTGAAAAAGCATTTGTCAGACCGAGCGATATTATAAAGTTTGTAGTTACCATTGAAAAGGTAATTCCGTCAATCTCATTTGCGCCGCCATACAAAGCCTTGTATATACACCAATACACCAAAAAACTCAGAACAGTATTCAGAATCCCCATTATGTACTCAAAACGGTACGCCATATTATTTCTGAATTTAATGGCGGCAAATTGTATGTAAGTACTCATTTTACACCTCCGTACTCAATGTACAATGATTTTACCCTGATAAATATCACTGATTATCGCATCAATTTCAGGCTCTTTTACTGAAATATCCTTGATACTGTAATTATTGAGCAAGGTACTCATTAACGAATTTATGCTTGTTTTGCCGGTATCAAATGTGATGACCTTTTTCATTCTGTTTTTATCAACATCACTGACAGTAACATACGGAATATCAATTTTTTCAGGCAGCTGTTCAAACTCTGCTTCTATAATTCGTGATGAAACATAATTGCTTTTTATAGCGTCAAGGCTTCCGTCATATAGCTTTTTTCCGTCATCAATAATTATCAGGCGCTCACAGGTCTTTTCAATATCCTGCATATCGTGAGTTGTAAAAATCATAGTGATGTTATCAGTCTTATTAAGAGTTTTTATAAAACTGCGGATTTTCTCCTTACCCACAACATCAATTCCGATTGTCGGCTCATCAAAGAAAACTATTTTAGGTGAGTGAAGAAGCGCCGCCGCAATATCTGCCCTCATTCGCTGACCAAGTGAAAGCTGACGTACAGGCTGATTAATGAATTTCCGCATATCAAGAAGCTCAGTAAAGCGTTCAATATTTTCTTTATATTTCTTATCGGGAATTTTATAGATATGCTTGATAACCTCGTAGCTGTCAAGCGGTGATAAATCCCATGAAATCTGCGATTTCTGACCGAACACTACACCGATATTGGCAACATATTCCTTACGCTGTTTGTGGGGAATATATCCTGAGATATTTATATTTCCGCTGTCCGGGTACAGAATACCTGAAAGCATTTTGACGGTAGTTGACTTTCCGGCTCCGTTAGGTCCGATAAAGCCTACCATCTCACCCTCTTTTATATTAAAGCTGATGTCGTTTACTGCTTTCTTGTATTCGTGTTCAGGATGAAATATATTTGCTAACGCACCCTTGAAACCTGTTTTTCTCTTTGTGATTTTAAAGATTTTGCTTATGTTCTGAACATCAATTATAGTTTTACTCACTCTGAGTCCTCCTCATATATATTTCTGATAATTTCTTCAACAGTAGGTTTTCTTATCAGCAAATCCTTAACCTTGCACTGCGATAAAATGTATGCGGTTAGATCTTTGGTGCTGATAACCTTGCTGTCGTACCATAGGGTAATTTTTTTATTTTCAATCGTGTATTTAGTCACAGGCAAATCCTGCATATCGGGAATTTTATCCGTAAGTTCTGCACTTAGTGAATTGATACTTGCGTGAGAATACTTTATACGGTCAAAGCTTCCGTTAAAAACTATACTGCCTTTGTCTATTAAGATTACCCTTTCACAGATTTTCTCAATTTCTTCTACATTGTGTGTGGTAAGAATTATTGTGGTGTTCTTATCCTTGGACATTTTTTGAAGAATTTGCCTTATTGATTCCTTGGCTATCAGGTCAACCCCGATAAACGGTTCGTCAAGTATAAGAAGTTCAGGCTCATAAAGCAGTACAACAGCTATTTCTGCACGCATACGCTGACCTAATGAAAGCTGGTCAACACGGTATTTCATAAAAGAGTTTAATCTAAGAGCGTCTGTAAGCTTAGAAAGCTTTTTATTATATCTGTCATCGGGAATTCTGTAAATTGCCTTTACAAGCTCCATATTCAGTTCAACCGTTAAATCCTCCTGCAAGGTCGCGGTGTTTGCACCCTTGCCGTTATCATAGGTTCCTGAGGACCTCTGACCTGACACTACACCCATAAACGGCCCGTTTTTAGCTTTCCTTGCAAGCGGGTTATCCTCAAAAATTCTGACAAAGCCACTGTCGGGTTTTAACAAGCCTGAAATAAGCTTTATAAGTGTTGTTTTGCCTGCACCGTTTGCGCCTATTAGCCCGACTGTTTCACCCTTGTTAATATGAAACGAAAGATTATTCACCGCTTTGATGTTATTGTGAAATTCCTTGTTTAAGTTTTTGGCTATAATCATTTTCTTCACCTGAATTAATAATAAACATATACTTGATAATTTTCAATTCATTTGGGATAAACTGCTTCTGAGCTGTGACAAAAAGCAAGAGCCTTGACACAAATTTTGAAAAAGGAATTGGCTTTTTTGTTTTCCTTGACAGCTTACTTATATGCAGTTTCCTGTCAAACAAAAAAGACTGCTTCACTTGAAACAGTCTGATTTTAGTATTAGCTTGGTATCATAACATTCACGCAGAACATATTGTCCTCTTCATAAATGTCAACTATACCATCATATTTTTCGGCTATTGTCTTTATCTGCTTTATACCGTAGCCGTGTTGTTCTGTATTATTTTTACTTGATTTAAGCTCGGGATTTGTTTCAAGCACGGAGTTATCAATCCTGTTTTTTACGAGAATTGTATCGTAGCCACGCTTTTTGAGAATGGCAACATAGATAAACTTATCGGTTGTCTTTTCACTTGCCTCAACTGCATTATCAAGTATATTTGAAAGCAAGGCAGAAAAGTCAACGCTTCCCATTCTTTCAAATGGGAGATTTTCAATTTCTGCTTTGAATCCGATTCCCTTGCTATGTGCTTTTTCAAGCTTTGAATTGATAATATAATTCATAACAGAATTACCGGTCTGAATGTAGGAATAGGTTTTATTCAGATTATCAAGCACATCTGAAAGATAATTCTTAGCCAGTTCAACTTCTCCGTTGTTAAGATAGGATACAGCCACCATAATATGATTTTTCATATCGTGCTTGAGCCTTCGTGTGTTTTCGTGAAGCCTCTCAATTTCCGCACGCTGAGTCGATTCGTTTGTATAATCAGCTTTCAGGTTGTCGTATTCGTATTGCAAGTCGAGATTTTTTGCAACCTCTCTTGAATATTCCTTTTCAAGATTTTCAAAATCCTGCTTGAGCTTTTTATATTTTCCGATCATCTCATATACCTCATAATGCGAGCTTTTATTACATCTCTGTTTGTTCTGCCGATTGGTAGGACGACATTGCTGCTGAGAACAATATTCTCGGATTTGACTGAAAAGATATGCTCCTGATTCACAAGAAATCCTTTATGAGTGCGGATAAAACCCTTTGTTGAAAGCTCTTTTTCAATTGCTGAAAGGGTACTTCTGAATTTGTAAACAGTATTTGCAGTATGCAGATTAAGATAATTTGACTCGGATTCAAAATACAGAATATCCTTAAGCTTGATTCTGTTAAAGCTATCGTTAGTTTTGAAGAAGAATGTATCAGAGCTTTTTTGTATTTCCTCAATCAAGCCTTTTACAACTCCCGTGATTTCTTCATCAAAATATGTCTTTCTTATAAATCCGAAGGGATGATATTTAAAGGATTTATACACAAGGGCATCCTGACCTGTAACAAAGACAATGAGTGTTTTTATTTCGCTGTTGAGCAGAGCTTCTGCAATATCCATACCGCTGATTGTCGGCATATCAATATCCAGAAACAGAATATCAACAGGACAACTTTTCAGATATTCAAGAAGCCCGATTGAGTTTTCTGTTGTATATAAATCAATTTCACAATTAATCTTTTCAAATTCTTTCTTTATCTTTACAGATAAATCCTCTAAAATTTTAGTTTCATCATCACAAAATGCAACTTTTATCATTTTATCACCATAAAAAATTATATAATCAAAAGCAACATCGTGTCAATAATTTTGCTTTATTTATATGAATATCTTTTCTGAAACTATTCCATTATCATCATAACAATCCTTATGTCGTTGAAATTTTGCATTTAACTTGATTTTGATTTTCAGTTTTTGATTTTTCTCTGTAATGATTATTTTATCTACAAGCAATCTGAGATTTGCATCGCTGATTGCTCCTTCTTTTATAATTTCTTCAATAATTTCTACACTGTCTTTCATTTCAGCTTTGCGCTTTTTGATTGTGGAGTTGTAATCCTGAATGGACTTGATTTCTTCTTCAAGCTTTTGAATATCTGACTCGCATTTTTCAAGCATTTCTGTGTAGATATCTGCGTGTTCCCTATCCCTGATTCTCTCAAGCAGGATTTCTTTTTGGTCAGATTTGCGCTGTTCAAGGCTTGTATTGAGCTGTTTCAGTTTATTAGTAACTGTCCCCTTGTTGCTCATCCATTTCTTGACATCCGATTCTATTGATTTGTAGTTTGTAAGTGCTTCATCCTTGATTGACATAAGCTCATTATAAATCAGCTTATCCAAATACCCCTCATCAATTCTATGTGCTGTGCAGTGTTCCTTGCCGTAGCGGTGATATCCGTTGCAGTTGTATTCGATGCGTTCGGGGTTATCTTTCCATTTACGCTTTTTACATACGAATGTGCAACCGCAGTCACCGCATTCTATCAGTCCTGTGTAGCGGTGGCAAGGATTACTTGAACTCGCTCGGACATTATTGTTTCGCTTTGAAGATAATAAAAATTGCACCTGTTCCCATTTATCCTTTGAGATAATGGCAGGTGCAAAATTTTCGTGTTTGAATTGTTCTTCCTCAGGCAAAGCCTTTCTGATATGATTAATTTTATTGGTATAAGTCTTGTGACAGGTTACCGTTCCTATGTAAAACTCATTCTGCAAAATCCGCTTTACCGTTGTGTTAACCCACAGATAGCGACCAGTAATTTCGGGCTTGTTACAAGGTAATTTCTTGTTATACATTTTATTCTGATAATACTGCGGTGATTTTATGCCTTCATCATTCAGCTTTTTGGCTATAGCTTTTAAGCCATAGCCTGATAGGTAGAGGTCATATATCTTTCTGACAATCTCCGCTTCTTCCTCGACAATCACGATTTCATTTGTATTCTTATCCTTAAAATATCCAAGGGGAACTGTAATCACAATGCCGTTTTTCTGTTTCTGCTTGTAGCCTGCACGGATTTTCTTTGAGATATCACGAGCATACATATCGTTAAATATTCCTTTGAAGCCAATCATCAGGTCATCATCTTCATTGCTTGTATCAATGTTTTCTGTAACCGACAGCACCCTGACATCGTGTTCACGAAGATAGTCAATGAACATCGCAGTCTGCGTTCTGTGCCTGCCAAGTCGAGATAAGTCTTTGACAATGATTGCTTCAATCGCCTTGTTTTCAACCTGTTCATAGATTTTGCTGATACCCTCACGATTGAAGTGCATACCTGAAACATTATCATCGAAGGACTCGCCCACGATTTCGTGATTATTTGCGTTTGCATATTCTACTAAAATGTTTCTCTGATTGTTAAGAGAATTGAGTTCAGCATCTTCATCTCTTGACAGCCTGTAATATAACCACACTTTCATTATCATTCTCCTTTCGTTTGTTATCTGAATGTTGTGGTCACACCACCTCGGTGCAACCACAACATATCACAACCTTTTTATAATATCCAGCTATTAAGCTGACTTTTTGAAATTAAATTTATCACCATAGTCATCAGGCAATAAATGATTTTCTGTAAGGTAATCCTTAATTATACTTTTCAAAAAGGTATTAAACTGTTCGTCTGTTCCTACATAATCAAATTCAACAGATTCAACAATAATAGGATTTTCTTTGCGTGCCATAAGTCAACACGGCTCAATGCTTCATTATTTTTCCATCACCACTCCTTTACCACTAGAATTTTAATACTAAATTTGTACATAATAAAATCCTCTTTTCATAAATAAGATTACAGAATCATATTAAATCCCGTTTCTTCATCTTCGTATTCAATATTTTCTTCTTTTGATATTGCACCTGCAATAAATCCGGCGGTAAGTCCAAGTAAAATGCCAATATCACTTCCGTTTTGCTCGGCTTCAATCCGCTTCCGGCGTTCTTCTTCATCTTCCGATTCATCATCTATTATCCGAGAAAGTGATTCAGCAAGAGAGTTGATACCGTTGAAGACAGTATGGTTATCGCTATCCATTTTAATGCTGTTAGCAGATTTGACTTCTTTACCTGTGATGCTATTACTGATTCCAACTCCTGCCCTTGTTGCAAGGTATTGTTCAAAAATTCTTCTTGACTCTTCCCAGCCTGTTGGATAGACTCTGCCATATGCGTTTGCACCGACCTGATTTCTTTCAGAGTCTGTTCCGAAATTTTCTTCAGCTCCGTTTGACAGCTCTTCAAGCTTGTTTCCATATACTCCTGTTCGATTTCTAAAATCTGTTTCAGATAATCTGTCATCTGTTCTGTATTTGGAATGTTTGAAATTCGGTTGTAAAGCTCCGGCTGAAATGTTATTGCCGTTCTCAACAGGGTGAGTTCTTCCTCCCTGACCTGTGACGGAATCGAAATTACTTTCGTTTCTCCCGATAGTAGTTCTATCGCCGTCAGTGAGTTGCTGTTCCTCTGTTTGAGATTTTCCAAAATATTGTTCTTGCCTGTATCTGAATTCATTTTCCATACTCCCTTTCAAAAATTTGTCGTTGTGCAGTTTAATATCTCTGCACTTCATTTTGTTCGGACATTGATAGGTGATATATTTCCTGTCGTCTGTCCAAATCACCGAGTAACCCATAATCGACATTGCGTTTATGAAATCTTCTTTGCTCCCACTTATGTTCATAGCTTTGTCTATGTTGTTCATCAGTTTAAATTTCCAACTCTGACCTTTTACTGCTGTGCGGTATTCTCTTGTTGAAATTTTCATACCGTCCTTGTTGTAAGGCACAAGAGTTGAAAGATTATGATGCCTACAAATTTCATCACTCAAGGCTCGTAATGAATTAAGCGTGTTTGGATTCTGTCGAAGCTTTTTACCATTTTCAAAACTAACAGAGTTGATTACAAAGTGTGAATGAATATGCTGTGCATCACAATGAGTGGCAACTAAAATTTCATATCCTGTCCACGCTTTCTCGGCAAACTCTAATGCAATCTCATGAGCTTGTTGCGGAGTAATATTTTCTTCGAGTGAGAAGGATTGAACGTACTGATAGAAATTCATACCGTCAGTCTTTTTATACGATTTCTTTGTTGCAAGAAATTCTAAAAAAGTATTCTCACCGTCACAATTAATTCCGCTGACAAGCCTTTGATTTGAAATCTCATCATAGACTTTTTTATCCTGACAGCAGTAATCGATTACACCTTTCATTGCACTTATTGATTGTTTTGACTCACGAATATATGTCACGGTAGCCATTACTTATCCTCCGACAACCTTATAATTGCGTCATAGATTTTTCTCTGCACAGCAATCATTTCATAAAAGTTGTAGGAATTAAAAGCACCGCTGTTTATCTTTCTTGTTATCTGATTAAGGTTGTTGCCAATCCTTTTCAGCTCAACAAGCAACGGTTGTAAGTCAACAACTTTGATTTCGGTTTGTAGAGAAGATTCCAAAATATACTCGGTCAAGGTTAATTTTGATTTCTTAGCTTTTGAAATAATAGCTGACTTTTCAGATCGAGTTAATCTGATACTTAAGGTTTGATTTCGTTTTCGATTTTCTATTATTAGCACCTCCGTATTAAAGTGGGTCCGGGCTTCGCTCGGTTTTATGTGTTCGGCGGACAGCCGGGCGCTCTGCTTGCCCCGGACAAGTCCGGGAAATGTAACCCAAACCTCTGCTACTAAAAATAAGTTTTTAATTCTGCCGTAAATTCGCCCAAATTTTGATTTTTGTTTTCAGTCGGATACTTTCTCGTCCTTTGCAAAACAATCGCACAAATCGGATCACGCTGGCTGACACGGCTCTTCAGGGTCGCAAGTGACGAAAGGAACGCAAGTTTTGGCACTAATAATATTTACGTCACTTACGGCACTTGAGTCACTGTCGGGCATATAGTGAACATTTACAAACCTTTTACCGTTACTTCTGTATGAGCTAAAGAAAACATCGTAATCTTCTAATTCGTAACGCCATTTATTCATCATCTGCTTTAACGCTTTTGCAGAGATTTCCTTACAGCAGAAAGAATTAAATTCTTCTGCGAATTCGGTATTCGTACCTTTGAAGATTTTTACCTTTTTCATAAACTCTATCAGCTGAATCATCTCGTCCGGCAAAAGTATTTCAGGACTTTCTACACTGTCTGAAACTAAATCCCACATATGATTGTCTTTTGAAAAGTTCAGTTCCAGTTCTCTGTATTCAATATCCCTGCCCGTGCAAATCATTGTTGCATTGTTCTGACTGCGTTTACTTTTATCAAGAACAAATGTTGTATCAACCCCACCGCTGATTCCTGTTGTTCCTGAGATTTTATTCAGAGGATCATTGTCACCCTGCTTTCGCAGATGATGTACAAGCAGAAGAGAAATTTTCAGCTTGTCCGCTAATCTTTTCAGCTCCTCAATTTCCTGATAATCATTTGCATAAGTAGTATCTTTATTTTTACTTCGTATCATCTGAAATGTATCTATGACGACAAGAACCGTATCTTTATGCTCTGAGACAAAACTTTCAATTTGTTCTGCAAGTCCGTCCGACAACGAACACGATGAAGTTGCAAAAAATACATTGCTCGGAACTTCATCTGTAATCTCATTCAGCCTTTGTTGAATTCTGCTCAGGTTATCCTCAAGACAAA
>CAMFZJ010000022.1 GCA_946004305.1 uncultured Clostridia bacterium
ACAAAGCCTGTTTTGAAATATGTTGAGCTTGCACAGCAGGAGGCAGATTTCGGACCCATGATTGAAACTGCCCTTGAAAATCTTAAGGTAACATATATTAACCCCAGGGAGGATTAGTTTTGAATATCAAGGTTTTATCTATAACCACAAAACATAATAAAACTGATATAACTGAATATTCAAAAGATCTTGAAAAAGCTTTTGCCGAAAATGGCGATAGGGTAGATTTTAAGGAAATAAGGGGAAGTATTCCTTTTATTGAGCTTGAAATGAAAAAGTCATTGCAGGAAAACATTGACTTTATGGTTATTGCCAACGCTTTAGGTGATAACTGCGAAATGGATTTCAGAAAGCTTTTTGCAGGAATTATCTATCGCGGTGAAGCTAAGGTACAGGAAAAGCTTAATGTAAAGCCTAAAAAGAGTTTTAAAGAAAAGCTTTGCGGTGTTAAAGCCTCAATAAAAGCAATTTCCAAAAAGCTTAAAAACCTTACTAAAAAGCATAAGGAAAGACCGGAAATTCCTGAAATATCTTACAATAAAAAGAAAACTCAGGTGTTTTCTTTAGAAATTGCTACAGAGGACAAGACTGCCTATACATTCAGCTACAGAGGTACAAAGGTTGTAGTCTTACCTACGGGTACAAAGTCTGAGAACATCCCTGAAATAGTTAAAAAGGCTAAGGAAAAGTTCATTGAAAAAAGCAAAGAATTTCCAAACGGATACAGACTTATTCCTAAAACCTACAGGGTACTCACTTTTACCCAAAGGTATCTTCCCCAGAGGTTTGACTGTTTTGAAGAAAAGCTGAGAAAGTCTGTGCTGCTGGTAGCCTTGTGCGTGTTTGTTGTTACCGGATGTATGTTAGTATATAACATATATGTTCTGCCAATGCAGAATGAAGCTATCCAAAGTGATATTCAGACTATTTTCTATGAAACAGAAACTGACGCTCAGGGTAACACAAAAACCGCAAAGGAAAAGAACTGGGGTAAGCTTAAGAAAATTAACAGCGATATTAAAGGCTGGATACAGATAAATGACACAAAAATTGACTATCCCATACTTCAATGTAAAAGCGACAATATTGACAATCAGTTCTATTTGTACCACGATTATAAAAAGAACAGCTCATCTTTTGGAAGTATCTTTATAGACTACCGAAGCAAAAAGGGTATGAGCAGTAAAAATGTTGTAATTCACGGACACCATATGATGGACGGCAGTATGTTCGGAGAATTGATGAAATATGGAGGCAGAGGGGGAGGAAACCTGAGCTTCTACAAAAAATCTCCAACTGTACAAATCAGTACCCCAAAGGGCGGTACGGAAACTTATAAAATTATTTCTGTTTTTAAGTCAAATGTTGACCCTGCTCAGGGTGAGTTTTTTGATTTTTACTGCGGCAGCTTTAAAAGTGACGCCCAGTTTATGAACTATGTTTACAATCTGAGAATACGCTCTCTCATCAATTGCCCTGTTACAGTTAATGAGGATGACCAAATTATTTCTTTGGTTACCTGTTCTTATGAGTTCAGAGATTTTCGTACTGTGGTTGTTGCAAGAAAATGCCGTAAGGGAGAAAGCCCAAAGGTTGACGTAAGCTCAGCAACTTTGAACAATTCCGCAATATGGCCTCAATGTTATTACAGCAGAAGCGGTGGTTCCCGTCCTGCAATTTCAACCTTTAAAGAAGCTTTGAAGTCAAAGAAAATCAACTGGTATGACGGCTCTGCAAAACTGAAAGGCTCAGAGGAACTGCCCACTACAGTTACGGAAACTACCGAGCCTACAACACAGGCTACCGAAAAGGCAACAAAGCCAAAGGTTCAAAAATACACCGTGAAGATATACAATCGCGGAAAATTAATAAGCACACAAAAAATTAAAAAGGGCGGAAGTGTTAAGATTCCGAAGATTAGTAAAACCTACATAAGCGGAAAATACAGATATACCTTTAAGGGCTGGAAGGTTACCAAGGGACGTTCTGTTAAAAAGGTAAACGGAAATATGAATGTTGTAGCTAAGTATAAAAAGACCAAGCTTAATATTCCGAAACCTACAAAGGCTACCAAGCCTACCGTCAAGCCAACCGTTAAGCCTACAGAACCCCCAAAACCTGTAGCCACGGAAGCTACCCAGCCAACTACAGAACCAAAGGAATAAGCTATGAATTGTGAAATTATTTTTTACCTTGCAAGGAAAACAAGCCTGTGTGAAAAAACCTTGAAAAAGGAAATCGCTGACCTGAATATTCACCCCCACACGTCTTTTTTCGCAACAACGCCTGAAAGCCTGGGTACTCATATTATAAATTCCCTTGAAAGAAGCAATGTGGTTTTTATTACAGGAGGGCTTGGAAGCTTTGGCAAAATCGGAATTGAAAACGTGCTTTCAAAGGCTCTGGCCTATAAAATGCCTGATGATATTAAAAAGCTAAAAAACCCATTATCCTCAAATGACGGATATATTATCAGACAGGGAGGACAGCTTATTGTAGTCCTTCCTGATGAGCCACAGGAGATACAGGCTGTATTTTCCGATTCACTAATGGGATATTTAAAAGCTTTTTCGTCCCAATAAGGCAAAATCCGAAAATACCTGTTTTAAATTTTAAGTATTCTTTAACAAAAAAACTGTGGAATTTTTATATATTATTCACCTAGAAATTGTTGAATATCTTTAGTACAATATATATGAGAAATTGTTTTCTGAAAAAACAAATATAAAGGAGAAAAATTATGAAAATGTTTAAGAAAAGTTTAGCAATGCTTTTGACTGTTCTTATGCTTGTTTCTGTAATGGCAGTTGCAGGTATCAGTGCTTCTGCTGAAGAAGGCGCAGAAGAACCGACTACACCTTCAGAAACCACAGTCTATTTTGTAAATTCCGACAAATGGAAAGCTGTAAGTGTATATTGCTACAGCACAGCCGGCGGTGAAGAAGTTGCATGGCCGGGCTTGCCTGCTACAGTAGTAGACGCTGACAAGGGTGTGTATTCATATGACCCGGGCGAATTTGACAGAATTATTTTCAACAACAATAACGGCGGTTCACAGACTGGAAACTTGGATCCCACAGGTAACTACGGCAAGTATTTTGAGCCACAGACAGCTAAATTCTATGATTCAGTTGATGAAGCAATTGAGGCTACAAAGTCTTACGTTCCTGCTAAGTACTACGCTATCGGTTCCGAAGGTCTTTTTGGTGCTCAGTGGCTTTTAAAGGACAAGAACTCTGCTATGACATCTCTTGATAAGGATACATTCATCCTTACAATTGAGAATGTTAAGGCAGGCACATATGAGTATAAGGTAAACAACGGAACATGGGATGAGGTTTATCCTGACGGTATTGAAAATCCTACAGTTACAGTTGCTGAGGACGGCTCAACAGTTACTATCATTCTTGACCCATCCAGAGGTTACCCGATTGTGGGAGTAAACGAAACTCCGGTTTACCCTGAAATTGTACCAACAGAGCCTGAAACAGAGCCGGCTACTGAGGAGGAAACCGTTCCTGCTACAACTCCTGTTGTTACTGCAGGTAAAGCACAGATTAACGTAACTTCAAATGTTTGTGCTTCTTCAAAAGCTACATATGATTTGAGCCGTGACAAGAGCTTTACAGTTAAGTTCAACCTTAAGGCTGCTAATAAGATTCTTAACGGTCAGGGCTATCTTGAGTATGACAGCAGTGTTCTGAAGCTTGACAGCTTTACAATGCCTAACATTGCTAATGCCGTAATTAACACAGAGCTTGCAGATATGGTTAAGTTTAACTATACTGACTGTCAGAACAACTATGATTTTACATCATCAAAGGTTTATGCAGAAGCTAAATTCACATTTATTGCTTCTTCAAACACAAATGTTAAGTTCACAGTAGAAGAACTTGACGCTACAGGATCAAGCGGTGATATTGCTTACGTTACAGGAGGCAATAAGGTAGGTAAATTTGAGTGCAGTGCAAAGCTTTCAACACCGACAGCTCCTGCTCCAAAGCTTGCAGCTTCAAGTGCAAAGAAGAACGCAGGTCAGACCTACACAATCAAGGTAAATAATAAGCCAAGCGGCACAACCCTTGCTTTCTCATCAAACAAAAAGAAAGTTGCTACCGTAACTTCAAAGGGTAAGGTAACTGCTCTTACAAAGGGTACAGCAACAATTTCCGTAAAGTTTATGAAGGGTAAGACTGTTCAGAAAACTCTTAAGTTCACAATGACAGTTAAGAACAATCCTAAGCTTTCAAAGAATACATTAACTATTAAGAAGGCAGGTAAATCTGCTACAGTTAAAATTTCAGGCAAGGCTTCTTCCGTAAAGAATAAGTATAGTGTTAAGAACAAGAAGATTGCAAAGGTAACAACTAAGAGCAAGAGCGCTAAGAAGGTTACAATTAAGGGCCTTAAGAAGGGCAAAACTACTGTTACAATCACAGTAAACGGCAAGGCTCTGAAACTGACAGTTAAAGTTAAATAACTTAGATTTATTAAACAAAACAATCTTATAACAACAAGGCTCCCCGAATTATTCGGGGAGCCTTGTTGTTATGGTGTTAATCAATCGGCTACGCTAAATTATAAAGATGATTACGACAGTTCACATTTTACCCACTTTGCCGAGTGTTCCCTACATATTTTCTTCTTTGCAAAATAAAATTACATTTTTTTGAAAAATTTTGAAAAAATTATTGACTTTTTAACAAAAGTGTAATACAATCTTATACTAAGTGAAAATGGGGATTTGTCCGATTTTTGTTTTAAAATTAAAAACTGAAACAGAAATATTATCACAAATTTTTACTCTTGTCAAGTTTTTATTTTCTGCATTTTTCAGACAGATTTCTACTTTCGTTTTATCCGATTTTGTTAGAAAAAATGGAATTTTTATAAGGAGTGATACGCCAATGGTTAATGTTAAGCCCGTAAAGCTTGGCGCAACTGAACGAATGAGTTTTGCCAAAATCGACGAAGTAATCGATATGCCAAACCTCATTGAAGTACAGAAAAAGTCATACCAATGGTTCCTTGAGGAAGGACTTAAGGAAGTATTCCGTGACGTTTCCGGAATTACTGACTACACCGGCAACTTTGTGCTGGATTTCCTTGACTATGAGCTGGATGTGGAGCATCCTAACTACAGCGTTATCGAATGTAAAGAGCGTGACGCAACTTATTCTGCTCCCCTGAGAGTTCAGGCAAGACTTCTCAACAAGGAAACAGGGGAAATTAAAGAAAACAATGTTTTCATGGGTGATTTCCCGCTTATGACAGACAGCGGCACATTTGTTATCAACGGTGCAGAGCGTGTTATTGTATCTCAGCTTGTTCGTTCTCCGGGTGTTTACTACAAAATGGAACACGACAAAACAGGTAAGGAGCTTTTCTTCTCGACTGTTATTCCTAATCGTGGTGCATGGCTGGAGTACGAAAATGACGTAAATGACGTTTTCTATGTTCACATTGATAAGAACAGAAAAGTTCCGATTACTGCTTTTATCCGTGCTTTAGGACTTGGAACAGATGCTGAAATTCTTGACTTCTTCGGTGATGACGCAAGAATTAAGGCAACTATCGAAAAAGATCCTACCAAGTCTGTTGAGGAAGGTATGATTGAGGTTTACAAGAAACTCAGACCTTCAGAGCCTCCTACAATCGAAAGCGCACAGACTCATATTAACAATCTATTCTTTGACCCCCGCCGTTATGATATGTCAAGAGTAGGTCGTTATAAATACAATAAAAAACTTGGTCTTTCAAACCGTCTTACAGGCAGAACTCTTGCTCAGCCTGTTGCCAATCCACGTACAGGAGAGCTTATGGGTAACATAGGCGATGTAATCAACAGAGCTAAGGCTCTGGAAATGGAGAACGCCGGCGTATCTGTAGCCTATGTCAAGTCAGAAAAGGATGACAAGGACATTAAGATTATCTCCAACGGAATGGTTGACATCAGCAATTACGTTGATTTTGATGCAAAGAAAGAATGTGAAATCAACGAGAATGTTTCTTTTGCCGTTCTCTGCGAAATCCTTGATTCTGCCGAGAATACAGAACAGCTTAAGGAAATGCTCAGAGATAGAAAAGCTGAGTTAATTCCTAACCACATTACTATTGACGATATTTTCGCATCCATTAACTATATGAACTGCCTTGCAGAGGGAGTTGGTACCACAGACGATATCGACCACTTAGGCAACCGCCGTATCCGTTGCGTAGGCGAGCTTCTGCAAAATCAGTTCAGAATCGGTTTCAGCCGTCTTGACAGAGTTATCCACGAGAGAATGACTCTCCAGAATCAGGACGCTGAAACAATGACTCCTAACACACTTATCAATATCCGTCCCGTAACTGCTGCAATTCGTGAGTTCTTCGGTTCTTCACCGCTTTCACAGTTTATGGACCAGAACAACCCTCTTGCAGAGCTTACTCACAAGCGCCGTCTTTCAGCTCTTGGTCCGGGCGGTCTTTCAAGAGACAGAGCAGGATTTGAGGTTCGTGACGTTCACTATACCCACTACGGCCGTATGTGTCCTATCGAAACTCCTGAAGGTCCTAACATCGGTCTTATATCTTACCTTGCGACTTTTGCAAGAATTAACGAATATGGCTTCATTGAAGCACCTTTCCGCAAGATTGATAAGGAAACAGGTGTTGTAACTGACGAAGTAGTTTATATGACAGCTGATCAGGAAGACGACTTCGCTGTAGCACAGGCTAACGAACCTCTTGATGAAAACGGACGTTTTGTTAATAAGAGAGTTGTCGGCAGATACAGAGACGGCTTCGTTGAGTACGCTCCTGACCGTTTCGACTATATGGACGTTTCTCCGCGAATGGTTGTATCTGTTGCTACATCAATGATTCCATTCCTTGAAAATGATGATGCAAACCGTGCTCTTATGGGTTCAAACATGCAGCGTCAGGCTGTTCCCCTTCTTATTACAGAATCACCGATTGTAGGTACAGGTATGGAATACCGTGCAGGTACTGACTCAGGCAACTGTGTGCTTGCTGAGGGTGACGGTACTGTTTCAAGTGTAGACGCTGACCATATTACTGTTGTTTATGATGACGGCAATGTTAAGGAATACGGAATTATTAAGTTCCTGAGAAGCAACCAGGGTACTTGTATTAACCAGATTCCTGTTGTTGACAAAGGCCAGCGTGTTACAAAGGGTACTGTACTTGTTGACGGTCCTGCTATCAAGAACGGTGAGGTTGCTCTCGGTAAGAATGCTCTTATCGGCTTTATGACCTGGGAAGGCTATAACTACGAGGATGCTGTTCTTATCAGCGAAAAAATTGTTAGAGAAGATAAATACACATCTATTCATATTAATGAGTATGACACAGAAGCCCGTGACACTAAGCTTGGTGCTGAAGAAATCACTCGTGACATTCCAAATGTCGGTGACGATATGCTTAAGGACCTTGACGAAAACGGTATTATCCATATTGGTGCCGAGGTTCACGCAGGCGACATACTTGTAGGTAAGGTTACACCTAAGGGCGAAACCGAGCTTACAGCCGAGGAAAGACTTTTAAGAGCTATCTTTGGCGAAAAGGCAAGAGAAGTAAGAGATACTTCCCTTAGAGTTCCCCACGGCGAAAGCGGTATTGTTGTTGACGTTAAGGTGTTCACTCGTGAGGAAAGCCGTAACGAGTTACAGCCCGGCGTAAACAAGGTTGTAAGAGTATATCTTGCACAGAAAAGAAAAATCAGCGTTGGTGATAAGATGGCAGGCCGTCACGGTAATAAGGGTGTTGTATCCCGTATTTTACCTGTTGAAGATATGCCGTTCCTCCCTGACGGTACCCCACTTGATATTGTACTTAACCCATTGGGCGTACCTTCCCGTATGAATATCGGTCAGGTTCTTGAGGTTCACTTAGGATATGCTGCAAAGGCTCTTGGCTGGAAGATTCAGACTCCTGTATTTGACGGTGCTCACGAAGCAGATATTTTTGAAGCTTTCAGAATGATGAGAGAAAAGGATGATTATCCTGACCGTTCACAGGTAACAGGAATTGACTTCGGCGAGTGTGTTCGTCAGGACGGCATTTCTATGGAAGGTAAAACCCTTCTTAAGGACGGCCGTACAGGCGAGTACTTCGACAACCCTGTTACTGTAGGATATATGTACTATCTAAAGCTCCATCACCTTGTTGATGATAAAATTCACGCAAGATCAACAGGTCCTTACTCACTTGTTACTCAGCAGCCTTTGGGCGGTAAAGCTCAGTTTGGCGGACAGCGTTTCGGTGAAATGGAAGTTTGGGCACTTGAGGCTTACGGTGCAGCTTATACACTTATGGAAATCCTTACAGTTAAGTCTGATGACGTTGTAGGACGTGTTAAGACCTACGAGGCTATCGTTAAGGGACAGAATATTCCGTCTCCGGGTATTCCTGAATCCTTTAAGGTGCTTATTAAGGAGTTGCAGTCACTTTCACTTGATGTTCGTGTTCTTAACAGGGACGGAGAGGAAATTGACCTTAAACAGCACTTTGATGAAGATGACGATATTCCGGCTGAGAATACAAACTTTGATGAGGAGCAGGTTATGACTACAATGGACAGCTTCACATTAGAGGATGACGACAGCGGAGAGAATATGTTTGATGAGCGTTCAATAGTTGACGATTCTGACGATTTTGTTGACTTTGACGGCGAAGATTATTAATAAGGAGGAGCAATATAATGGAAAACAATGTTTTTGATTCAATTAAAATTAATCTGGCTTCTCCGGAACAGATTTTATCATGGTCATACGGCGAAGTTAAAAAGCCTGAAACCATTAACTACAGAACTCTAAAGCCTGAACGTGACGGCTTGTTCTGCGAGCGTATTTTCGGTCCTACAAAGGACTGGGAATGTCATTGCGGTAAGTTCAAGAGAATCAGAT
Source organism: uncultured Clostridia bacterium (assembly GCA_946004305.1). Taxonomy (GTDB): domain Bacteria; phylum Bacillota; class Clostridia; order Oscillospirales; family Acutalibacteraceae; genus Ruminococcoides. The sequence continues at coordinate 8,910 of CAMFZJ010000022.1, forward strand.
ATAAGGGCAAGGTTTGTGACCGTTGCGGTGTTGAAGTAACACGAGCAAAGGTTAGACGTGAGCGTATGGGACATATCCACCTTGCAGCTCCTGTTTCTCATATCTGGTACTTTAAGGGTACTCCTTCAAGAATCGCTTTAATGCTTGATATTTCTCCAAGAAATCTTGAGAGAGTTTTATATTTCCAAAGCTATATCGTTACTGACCCGGGTGACTGCCGTGAGCTTGAAAAGCTCCAGTGCCTATCCGAGCGTGAGTATATGGATATGCGTGAAAAATACGAGGACGATTTCAAAGCAGGAATGGGTGCAGAAGCCATTATGGAACTGCTTAAGGAAATTGACCTTGATGAGCAGTCTGCTGCTATCAGAGCTGAGCTTGAAACAGCTACAGGTCAGCGTCAGGGCAGACTTGTTAAAAAGCTTGATGTTGTTGAAAGCTTCCGTAACTCCGGCAACCGTCCTGAGTGGATGATTCTTACAGAAATTCCTGTAATCCCGCCGGATATTCGTCCTATGGTTCAGCTTGACGGCGGACGTTTTGCAACATCTGACTTAAATGATTTATACAGACGTGTTATTAACAGAAACAACCGTCTTGCAAAGTTAATTGAGCTTAATGCACCGGATATTATTATCCGAAACGAAAAGCGTATGTTACAGGAAGCTGTTGACGCACTTATTGACAACGGCCGTCGTGGCAGACCTGTAACAGGTCCTAACGGCAGAGCTCTTAAGTCCCTTTCAGATATGCTTAAGGGTAAGCAGGGACGTTTCCGTCAAAACCTTCTTGGTAAGCGTGTTGACTACTCCGGACGTTCAGTTATCGTTGTAGGCCCTGAGCTTAAGATGTACCAGTGCGGCCTGCCTAAGGAAATGGCTCTTGAACTGTTCAAGCCTTTCGTTATGAAGCGCCTTGTTGAAACAAAAGAGGTTATCAATATCAAGGCTGCAAGAAAGGCTGTTGAACGTGCTAAGCCTGAGGTTTGGGATGCACTTGAGGTTGTAATTAAGGGACATCCTGTTCTTCTTAACCGTGCGCCTACACTTCACCGTCTTGGTATTCAGGCATTTGAGCCTGTACTTGTTGAGGGACGTGCTATTAAGCTTCACCCTCTTTCCTGTACAGCGTATAACGCAGACTTTGACGGCGACCAGATGGCTGTTCACGTACCTCTTTCAGCAGAGGCTCAGGCTGAGGCAAGATTCTTAATGCTTGCTGCAGGTAACCTTCTGAAGCCTTCTGACGGTCAGCCTGTAACAGTTCCTACACAGGATATGATTCTCGGTTCTTATTACCTTACACTTGATAAGGACGGAGAGCCGGGCGAGGGCAAGGTGTTCAGAGATGTTGACGAAGCTATGATGGCTTATCAGTCAGGTATCATTAGCCTTCATTCAAAAATCAAGGTTCGCCGTACTCTCGAAATTGACGGAGAAATCCAGTCTGCTATTGTTGACACAACAATGGGTAAGATTATTTTCAACAATCCGATTCCTCAGGATTTAGGTCTTGTTGACCGTTCAATCCCTGAGAATAAGTTTAAATTTGAAGTTGATTTCCTTGTTGGCAAGGGCGGTCTTAAAAAGATTATCGATGCTTGTATTGCCAAGCACGGTACTCATATAACTTCTGTTGTTCTTGATGAAATCAAGGCCCAGGGCTATAAGTATTCAACAATCGGCGCTATTACAGTTGCAGTATGTGATGCTACCATTCCACCTGCAAAGGGCGAGATTATTGCCGAGGCTGAGGCTAAGGTTGACGCTGTCCGTGACGAATACTTAATGGGTCTTCGTTCCGATGAGGAGCGTTACACAGACGTTCTGAAAATCTGGGAAAAGGCTACTGATGATGTTACCGCTAAGCTGCAGGAAGGTCTTGACAAATACAACCCAATCTTTATGATGGCAGATTCAGGTGCCCGTGGTAGTATGAGTCAGATTCGTCAGCTTGCAGGTATGCGTGGCCTTATTGCCAACACATCAGGTAAAACAATTGAAATTCCAATCAGAGCTAACTACCGTGAAGGTCTGAACATTTTAGAGTACTTTATCTCTTCTCGTGGTGCTCGTAAAGGTCTTGCAGATACAGCTCTTAGAACTGCTGACTCAGGTTACCTTACAAGACGTCTTGTTGACGTATCACAGGATGTTATCATCCGTGAGGATGACTGCGGTACTAAGGAAGGTCTTGAGGTATTCGATATTGTCAGCGAAGGCAACGTAATTGAAGGCCTTGAAGAACGTCTTATGGGACGTTATCTGGTTGATGACTTCTGTGATGAAAACGGAAATGTTCTGGTTTCAAATGATGTTATGATGGGCGAAGAAGAAGCTAAGCTTATCGTAAGCAGCGGTGTTGAAAGCGTTAAGATTCGTTCCGTACTCGGCTGTTGTGCAGAGCATGGTGTATGCCGTAAGTGTTACGGTTCAAACCTTGCCAACCGTCAGCCGGTTACAGTTGGTGAAGCTGTTGGTATTATTGCTGCTCAGTCAATCGGTGAGCCGGGTACACAGCTCACAATGAGAACCTTCCATACCGGTGGTGTTGCTTCGGCAGAAGATATTACACAGGGTCTTCCGAGAGTTGAAGAACTCTTTGAATCCCGTAAGCCAAAGAGCCTTGCAATCATTAGTGAAATTGACGGTGAGGTACGCTTTGAAGAAAGAAAGAATGCTCGTCACGCAGTTATCTTTAATAAGGAGAACAACGAGGAAAGAGCATATCTCATTCCATTTGGCTTCCGTGTTAAGGTTGAAGAAGGACAGCAGATTAAGAAGGGTGACAAAATCACAGACGGTGCTGTTAATCCACACGATGTTCTTGCTATCCTCGGTACAAACGCTGTTCAGGACTACCTGATTTCTGAAGTTCAGTCAACCTACCGTTTACAGGGTGTTGATATTAACGACAAGCACATTGAGGTTATCGTTCGTCAGATGCTCCGTAAGGTTAGAATCGAAGACGCAGGAGATACAAACTTTGTATCAGGTCAGGTATATAACAAAACTGCTGTTCTCCACGAGAATGACAAAATCCGAAAGAGAATTGCCGCAGGCGAGGAAGGTCTTAAGGAAGCAACATGGAATCAGATGCTTCTCGGTATTACAAAGGCTGCTCTTGCAACGGACAGCTTCCTTTCAGCAGCGTCATTCCAGGAAACAACTCGTGTTCTTACAGATGCAGCTATCAAGGGTAAGGTTGACCCGCTAATGGGACTTAAGGAGAATGTTCTTATCGGTAAGCTTATTCCTGCCGGTACAGGTATGCGCCGTTATAATGAAGTTCAGCTTGAGGAAAACTATGTGTTACCAAGTGATGATGTGCAATCATTTACTGAAGTTGACGCAGAATAATCCTAGAAAATACTAAATATCTATGGGTCGCCAATGGCGACCCATTTTTATTGCCTGCTCAGTTACGCCCTGACGCCCAAGAGCAATGGTTAAAGATTATTGCATAAAAGCAACTTTTCTTTGTACCTTTATAACATAAAGTGCAAGGCTTTTTTGACTATTTTGTCAATGGATTTTAGTTAGCTTTATATGTTAAAATGACTATGTAACGACTATTAGAAGGGAGATTGTTTTACATGAAAATATCTTTTAAGAAATTAATGAGTGTTTTGCTTTCAATTCTTATGCTGGCTTCTGTAATGTCAGTTGCTACCGTCAGCGTTTCTGCGGCTTCAACAGTTTATGTTGATGTTACAGGAGCGTCAACCGGCGAAGAAGACTACTGGGCATGGATTTGGAATGACGGCTCAGAGGGCAGCTGGAATCAAATGTCCAAAGACAGCCAAGGATACTACGAAGTAAGTATGGAAGCAGGACAGAACGTAGTTTTTGTCCGTATGAAGGCAGGAGTAACTGCTAATTGGGATGACAGTGAGAATAAGTGGAATCAGACAGCTGACACTTCATTTGACGGATATAATAACCTTTGCACTATTACATGGTCTGATACTTGGGGCGGAGATATGAATGTGTCCTGGTCCCAGTATTCAGGCGGCGGAGATCCGACAATTCCTGATTTACCCACAACTCCGGTTTTACCCACAACTCCTCCACCAACAACACAGCCTGTTACCGAAAAACCAACTCAGGCTCCTACAACTGTAGCTCCGACTGTAGCACCTACAACACAGCCTATACCTACAGATCCCACTGAGGCTGATGAGGATCAGTACCTTTATGTTTCAGCTAAGTCAAATCTTAACACAACAGGTGTAAAGACAAAGGTTGAAGGTGATAAAGTTACAGTTACCTACACACTTGATGCAGGCGAAGCCCTGGATGACGGTATGGCTGTTATCACATATGATTCATCAAAACTATCTCTTTCTACAACATATAATACAACTTCATCAATGTTCCCTGTAATTTCGGACGCAGTATATAATCTTAATGCCGGCGTTGGAAAGGCAATGTTCACCTTCAGCGGAACAAAGGGTAAATATGATTTTACAGGAGGAAAAACTCTTGTAAATCTTGTGTTCGATAAAAAAGGCGATTCCGTAGGTACAGCTTTAGTATATCTTGATATTATTGATTTGAACTCTGAGTCTACATCATATATCAACAACAGCAATATACTAACCTCACAGGGACTAAGCCTTACACCGGCTATCAGCAGTGAGGCTCCTACAAAGCCAACAGAAACTGAAATTCCAACAGGTGACTCAAACATCAACGTAAGAGCATCTTCCAACCTTTCAACTGATGTTACATCTGTTGAAGTAAGCGGAAGAACAGCTACAGTTATATTTAACCTGACAGCTGACGAAATGATTGCTTTCGGAGATGTTGTTGTTAGCTATGATCCGGATAAACTTGCTTTGGAAAGTAAGTACAACAATGAATCTTCAATGTTTACAACTCTTTCAAGCGGAGTTACATATAAGCTTGATGCCGGTACAGGTACTATGAAGTTTAACTTCACAGGTGTTAATCAGGATAAAAATTCCGGTCTTTATGATTTTACTAAGGGTGCACAGCTTGTTAAACTTGTATTCACCGTTATTGGCGGTAAATACGGTGATGCAGACGTTCAGCTTTCAGTAGTTGATTTAGGCGGATTTGGTAAAAGCTATGTTGATAACTCAGTTGTTATGGCAACTGAGGGCGTAAATATTAATTCATCAGTATCTGATGAAGAAGCTACAACTTCAGCTACTTTGCCTACTGAGGTTATAATTGCAACAGATAACACAGAGCCAACAGATGTTACCGGCTCTACAGAATCAACACAGACAACAGATACAACAGACTCAACACAGGCAACCGATACAACTGAGTCAACAGAGCCAAGTGAAA
>CAMFZJ010000023.1 GCA_946004305.1 uncultured Clostridia bacterium
AAGGAGTATCGTCGGCAGCGTCAGATGTGTATAAGAGACAGGTACTGTTTATAGTACAACGAATATTATATAATTTTTTATAAGGAAAGACAACAAAGGTTGTTTATGAGTTTCAAAGGAGAATTATTATGAGTTACAAAATAGGCTTTAAAATAGGTTTTAAGGATAATGATTGTAAAAATGAAACAGTTGCTGAAAAAGTAAACGCACCTGACACAACACCAAGAAAATCTCTTGTAAGTGTAAGGTTTGACTCCCCAAATCGCACTTATTCTTACTACAACGATAAATTCGACTTAAAAAAGGGTGATATTGTATTTGTTGAAGGCAAACTGGAGGGTGTCCGTGGTATTGTTGTTGAAGTAAATTACAATTTCAAGATTAAACTTTCCGACTATAAAAAGGTTATTGCTGTAGCCGATACAAAGGTTAGCGGCGAATTGTTCTTTGCAGGTTCTCACTTTGTTGTTTTTGACAAGAGTATTATACCTTTCAACAAAGTTTTAACTTGGTATAAAGCTCCTGCAAAGCCTGATGAGGAAATAATTTGTTCAAGTGATGATAAAGAGAAATTTTTGCTTGAAAATTTAAAGGGAATGAAAGTATCATACGATATAGAACAGCGTGGGTATGATTATTATCTTATGAACAAGGTTGTATATATTTCTGTAGATGGTAACGAAGGCAGGGCTATTGTAAACGGAACTGCACCTTACGAGGTGAATTTTTCTTACAATAACGGTGAAATAAGCAAACTTACATGTGAGTGCTATTGTAATTACACCTGTAAGCATCAGGTGGCTGCAATGTACCAACTACAGGACATTCTGAAATCAATTAACCGCAATTATTCAGATATGTATGAAAAATCAAACTACTTTGCAGCAATATGCAAACAGGCTCTTTTTGAAGTTTCTGTAGATTTCGGTAGTAAGGGTAGCTTAATTCTAAAATAATTTATCCAAGATATTTTAGCTATCCCTTTGGACCCGGGATTATTTTTATACTAAAAGCACTAAATAACCTGTGAATACAAAAATTCACAGGTTATTTTTGTATTAAAACAATTTCTTTTATGTGAGTTTTGCAAAATATTATCAATATCACTTGACAAGTTACCCGGGAGTAACTATAATAAAAGTTACTTAGAGGTAACTTTTTTGTTGATTAAGAGGTAGATTGAGGTAAAATTAATGAAAACCACTAAAAATGAAATACTTAATACGGCTTTATCCGTTTTTTCACAGAAGGGATATGAAGGTGCTTTACTCCGTGATATTTCCGATTCTTTAGGAATTACAAAGGCAGCATTATACAAGCATTTCAAAAGCAAGGAAGCACTTTGGAATACTTTAATAGACTATGTGGAGCAGTATTATTCTGAGCATATTAATTCTCTTTCTAATATACCTATTCCTGATAATTGGGATAAATTGAAAGAGATTTCTCTGAAGCAGATTGAATTTACACTCCACGATGAAACGGTTAAGCGTGTACGCAAACTGCTTACAATTGAGCAGTATCGCAACGAAAGAATGTCTGCTCTGGCTACGAAGCATTTCATAACAGATATCGAATCACGCTTTACTAAGGCTTTTGAAAAAATGATAGAAAAAGGTGTTTTGAAATGCACAAATCCTGAATTACTTGCTTTTCAATACACTGCACCTATTACAATGCTGATTCATCTTTGTGATCGTGAGTCAGAAAAAGAAGCAGAAATTATGAAGAAAATAGAAGCTCATATCGAGCAGTTTACAAGGGAGTACAAAACCAAATGAAAATAGTATTAATTCATGGTCAAAACCATAAGGGCAGTACCTGTATGATAGCACAGGAGCTTGCTGAAAAGATTAATGATAAAACACAGGGAACATCGGAAATAAAAGAATATTTCCTGCCAAAGGATTTTGATAAACCATGTATGGGATGTTGTACTTGCTTTAAGGAAGACTTAACAAAATGCCCTCACTACACAAAGCTTGAACCTCTGGTAACAGCTCTCTTAGAAGCGGATTTGATTATTCTGGAAAGTCCTGTTTATGTATATCACGCTACAGGACAGATGATGAGCTTTCTGGATCATTTCGGAACATGGTGGGTAGTACACAGACCAAAGGCAGAAATGTGTAAAAAGCAGGCTGTTGTAATTGCTACCGCTGCAGGCGGTGGTATGAAAAGCACAGTAAAGGATATGGCTGACAGCTTGGAAATGTGGGGAATCAGTAAAATATATAAATACGGTGTTGGGGTGCAAGCCGTAAGTCCAAAAGAAATACCCGAGAGAATTATAAAAAAAATTCATAAAAAGACAGAAAAACTATCAGAAGCGGTATGCAAAAATGCCGGCAAACAAAAAATGAACCACCGTGGAAAAAAGTGGTTCTACCTAATGCGGTTAGCACAGAAACATTTTCCGCCTATGGAACCGGATTATTCCTACTGGGAAGAAAAGGGTTGGCACAAAAAAGCAAGACCTTGGAAAGGATGATAAATATAAATATTACAATAAGAGAATGGAAAAAATCAGATGCTATGTCACTTTCCTCTGCCCTGAATAACAAAAAAGTACTTAATAATCTTCGAGATGGTCTGCACTACCCCTACACCCGACAGGATGCAGAGGAATATATAAACTTAATTTTAAGTTCAAACCCCAACGATACATTCGCATATGCAGTAGATATTGACGGCAAGGCTGTTGGGAGTATCGGTGCTTTCAGACAGAGTAACATACATTTTCGCACAGCGGAGCTTGGTTATTATTTGGCTGAGGAATATTGGGGCAAGGGCATTATGACCGAGGCTGTCAAACTGCTGTGTAAAAAGGTATTTAGCGAAACAGACATTATCCGAATTTTTGCAGAGCCCTTTGCCAAAAATTTTGGCTCTCGGCGTGTTCTTGAAAAAGCAGGGTTTCAGCTTGAAGGGATAATGAAGAATAACGCATTCAAAAACGGTAAGGTACTTGATATGGCACTTTATTCATTAACAAGATAGGATTAAATAATTCATGAAACGTCCTGTATTTTGGAGGTATAAAAATGAAAGCAATTATAACAGAACACTTAACAAAATTTTACGGCAAAGCTCGTGGAATTACTGATGTAAATCTCTCAGTTGATGAAGGGGATTTTTACGGTTTTATCGGGCCTAACGGTGCCGGAAAATCTACAACAATACGCACTCTGTTGGGTTTGATTTCTCCTACAAGCGGCAGTGCGGAAGTATTAGGTAAAAACATTCTGCAAAATCGAATTGAAATATTATCTCAGATAGGCTATCTTCCCAGTGAAGCGGTGTTTTATAACGGAATGCGTGTTCGTGATATTCTTAATTACTCCGCCAAGCTTCACAAGACCGATTGCAAGGATGAAGCAAAAAAGCTTTGTGAACGGCTTGAACTTGATACATCTCGCCGAGTGGATGAATTATCCCTGGGTAACCGAAAAAAAGTAGGCATTGTCTGTGCATTGCAACACAAACCTAAGCTATATATTTTAGATGAGCCTACAAGCGGATTGGATCCTTTAATGCAACGAGAATTTTATGAATTGCTTACTGAGAGAAATCGTGAAGGAGCAACTGTATTTCTTTCCTCCCATATTCTGTCGGAAATAGGTCGTTATTGTAACCACGCCGCCATTATCCGAGATGGAAAAATCCTGATATCGGACAGCGTAGAAAAACTGGGACACACCGGAGTTAAGCGTATCACCTTACAGGGTGCTGAGGGTATACCTGAAATTGCCGGTGTAAAAAATATAACAAATGAAAATGGGACTGTTAGTTTTCTATACAGCGGAAATCCCAGGGAATTGCTTTCCTGCCTTACTGATATATCTTTTAAAGATTTTACTGTTACCGATCCTGATTTGGATGAAATATTTATGCACTACTATGCAAAGGAGGAAAACTAAGATGACAATATTTTTTCACGAACTCAAACGGGGCAAAATTTCTCTTTTGATTTGGTCATTGGCTGTTGCATTTATGCTTGGTGTATGTGTGCTTATTTATCCGGAGATGAAAACTCAGATGGGTGATATAAGCGCTATGTTTGCAGATATGGGGTCTTTCTCTGCCGCTTTCGGTATGGATAAAATCAATTTCGGCACATTTATCGGCTTTTTCGGGGTGGAATGTGGAAATGTTTTAGGGTTAGGCGGTGCATTATTTGCCTCTATCCTGGGAATTTCTGCTCTTGCAAAAGAAGAAAAAGACCATACGGCTGAATTTCTTTTGACTCATCCTGTTTCCAGAGAAAGGGTGCTGACAGAAAAACTGCTTGCTGTTTTTGCACAGATAATTATTTTTAATCTGGTATCGGTGCTAATCACCGTTCTTGCAATTTTTGCTATCGGTGAAAGTGCAGATGCAAAAATTATGTTTCTAATGTTTCTTGCCTACTTTGTAATGCAGATAGAAATTGCATCCGTTACCTTTGGTGTTTCCGCTTTTCTTAAAGGAAATGGGCTTGGGGTAGGCCTTGGCATTGCTGTCTTACTGTATTTTCTGAATATTATTTCTAATTTAACAGAAGATGTAAAATTTTTAAAATACATTTCACCTTTCGGTTATACGGAAGGCGCAGAAATTATCTCAAACAACGCTATTGAAATGAAGTATGTTGCTGTGGGTATTGGGTTTATGGTAGCAGGCATTGTTATTGCATTTATAAAATACAGAAAGAAAGATATAAGCTAAAACAGTTATCATTATTATCGAAGAATAAAGAAAGCATAATTTTTGCCGGCACAATTAACCAACCGAATTTGGTGTTGAGTTTTGTGCCGGCAAATGTTTTATAAATTTAGTTACAATCCGTATTTGATCTTTATACGGGTTATTTTCTTACCTAAAAAAGGAGTCAAGATAAGCAGAAAAACTATGTTTGAAACAGCATAAATTGCGGTAATTGGTATGGCGCTGATTACTGCACCTATAAACCTTTCAAAGTTAAATATGCCGTCAGCCCAAAGTGTTGTCCAAACATCCATTATGAGTGAAAAGGCGATACCGGCAAAAAATCCGTAGATTATTAAAATGATTTTACTCCTAATAAGTTGACTTGAGAAAAGTCCTGCAACAAAGCCTATAATTCCCCAAGAGAATATTTGAAAAGGAGTCCAAGGACCTTGCCCAAAGTAGAAATTGGACAAAACTGCTGACAATGCACCTGTTATAAATCCAAACTCACTTCCAAAGTACATTGCAGAAATTATTACCATTGCAGTTACAGGCTTAAAGAACGGCAATGGAGCAAATATAAATCGTCCTGCAACAGATAAAGCTGTCATAACAGCTAAAATTACTATGTACCTGGTTGTAGTATTCTTCTTTTCAAGGCTAATAAAAAATGGTACGCAGGATAGTATGATAATTAATAAGGAAACAAATGCATAGGCTTTGTTACCTAACAATGATACACTAAGAATAACTATTAGCGGTATAAGAAAAAAAGTAACCCCGTATTTTAGTATAGGTTTAATCATTATTATTCACCTTTTTTAATTCATTACTTTTACAAAGAGTAACCACATCATTTACCGTTACTGCATTTTTAAGAATATTTCTACTGATTCTTGCAGAGGTAGTGGTGTAAAAATTATTGTTTGTAAAAAAAGAATTTGAATCATTCTCTGCTGTAATATTTCCGTCAAACAAAAGTCCGCAACGGTTAGCATATTCAGCAGCAAATTCGACATCGTGAGTTACCATAAAGATTGTCAGCCCTGATTTATTAAGACTAAGCAGGATTTTTCCAAGCTCTTCTTTAGAAAATGAATCAAGCCCCTTTGTTGGCTCGTCAAGAAGCAGTACTTCAGGATTAGTTAATAATACTTTTACAATACCGGCTTTCTGAAGCTCGCCGCCGCTTAAATCATAAGGGTGTTTATTCAAAAGATGTTCAATATTGAACATCTTTAATAATTCTAAATAGGAATAATTAATCAGTTTGAAATCCTCTTCTAGGCTATCTTTAACAAATAAGTTTTTAGGATTTTGAGGGAGAAAACCTACTTTATTACCAAAAGTATCAATTTTTCCCCTATAGGGCTTTATGTTCTTTGAAATGCACTTTAATAATGTTGATTTACCGCATCCGTTCTCTCCCAACAAAGCATACAGTTCTCCTTTATATACATTGAAATCACAGTTTTTTAAAACATCTGCTCCCTCTTTGCTATATCTGAACCATATATCCTTACAAGCAATTACAGATTCTATTGACACTTTACAATCAACTTTTATTTTTTCATCAATGTCATTATAATTCTTTTGAAGAAATTTTCTGCCATCTCTTACAGTTAACGGACATTCACCGCTTTCAGATAAACTATTAAAAATCCTAGCCGAAGCCGGCAAGGCTTTACTTATCTTATGATTTCTAAGCTTTGGAACAATGTCCTTTGGTGTATCAAAATATATAAGCTTACTACTTTCCATAACAGCAACTTTATCTGCTATTGCAAAAAGTTCCTGCAAATGGTGCTCAGCTATTATAACAGTCAATCCTAAGTCATTATTAAGACGCTTAATTGTATTAATAAATTCCGTGGCAGCTATTGGGTCAAGCTGTGAGGTAGGCTCATCAAGTATTATTACATCAGGATTCATCGCCATAACTGACGCTAAATTCAGAAGCTGTTTTTCTCCACCCGACAAGGAGTTGGTATCTTTATTAAAAAGCTTTGATAAGCCGAAATAACTGGCAAATTCGGATACCTTTAGCCGAATTTCAGTATTATTATATCCCAGATTTTCAAGTCCGAAAGCAAGCTCGCTATATACCTTATCTGTTACAATCTGACTGTCAGGGTCTTGCATTATAAAACCTATTTCAGAAGCACTAATATATTGGTTAATTTCTTTAATCTTTTTTCCTTTGTAGAATATTTCACCACTTGTTTTTCCGTAAGGTGTAAGCTCTTTTTTCAACATTCGTAATAAGGTGGTTTTTCCACAGCCGGACTCACCTATTAATAAAATAAAATCACCTGGATTTACATTTAGGTTTATAGACTCTAATGCAGGTGTTTCAGAATCAGGATAGGTAAAGCTTAGATTTTTGATATTGAATATTTCCACTTCAGCCCCTCCTTAACCTGAAATAAAAATGGCAGTAATGACAAAATTAAAAATGAAATATAGCTTATTACAGCTAAATAATTAAAATCCGAAATACATATGTAGGGATAGAATGTGATTTCTGTTGACTTTAACAAAATACCTAATGCTGACAAAATGAACAATACAGACATTATTATAAAGTAACAGCCGTCATACAATGAAAACTTAAAGTTATTATAAAAACTTCTTGGTTTAAGTCCATAACCTCTGGCTTTCATACTGTCTGACAAGGTTATGGAATTTTCAAGACTTTGTGTGATTACCACAGAAAATGAAGAAAGGTAGCTTCTCACTCTCCCCTGCCCTCTACTGAAATACCGCTGCTGAGCATAAACATCATTAAAGCTTTTAACAAATTTGGGAACAAAATTCAAGGACATTGATATTACAAGCCCAAGCTTAGGAAATCTTTTTCCGAAAAGATAAATTAGCTTTTCACTTGAAAACACAATATTAAATGATTTAAATAAAAACAGAACTTCAATTATCATTAACCCTAAGCACATTCCAAACACTAAAGCTTCAAGGGTAATTCTGTTATCATTTATAAAAAACAATGATGTTGCACCATTATGTGAAAACAAGGGATTTGTAATTGAGATAAGTACAAATAATATAAAATAACCTATCATACTTTTAAATGAAAATTTGCCTTCCTTATTAAGGGAAACAAAAAGTAACGCACCAATAAACCCTGAGCAAAAATACACAGGGTTAAAGGTGAACATTGATATTAAGAACATAAATAAATAATAACAAGCAAGGGTTACAGGATGAAAATTCTTAAATGTATTCATATACTAATCACCGAAATGATTTCCTATATCTTCACCTAAATCACATGTATATATCCAACGTACCGTATCACCATCCTGAACAATAAAGCTATTAGAACCTACACTGTAAAATTTATCATTAACACTATACTGCCAGCCTGATAAATCTCCGCAGTCAAATTCATACAGATAATCTATTCCTTTAACATAAACGGAATTACCGCTGCCTTCGTAATCCATTTGTATTTTATTTATTTTACAAGCTTCTTTCAGAACATCAAAAACAGTAGCGTTTTCATCAACATAAACCTGACAACCACCTAAAATTTTACCATTGTCACGTTTAGAATTTGGGTAATCTACTGCGGTCTGACAGTTTATACTTATGGAAACAGCCTTATCTCCTTTAGCTTCGGTTGAATTATAGTAATCCTCAACTGAACTTATTGCACAGCCTGAAAAAAATACAGTTAATGTAATTATTAGGGTAAGTATTTTTTTCATTATTTAATACCTCCGGTTTTTATATATAATAAAATTAGGTAAGCAACCATAATAATTAAAAACACATATATAATCTCAATAGGTGTGCCTGTTTTTTCTGATACCATAGTTTTGTCACGATTAATTGAATAGTACTTTTGGTCATTTTCATATTGAGAATCAATTATAGCTGTAGGATATTCATTTACAGTTTCTATTGATACGGTTTCAGTAGATTTTGATTCTGTTGAATTTGATTTAGGGCTTTGGGTATTCTTTTTAGTCTTTATCTCTTTTGTGTCAGATTCAATAGTTTCTGTTGCAGGAACATTTTTTTTGGGGTTATTTGCTTTTTTATCATACTTTGAATAAGAAGAATTATTTGTATTGGATTTATCAACAGATATAAGTTCTGTGGCTTTTTGAGATACATCTTTTTTACTAAAGCTAAAAAATCCAGTCTGTTTATTAAGATATCTAAAATAGGATACTAATGCACAAAGGCTTTGATATGTTGCCATATTATTTGAAGAGTAGCCTTGAATATGGCAAAATCCTCCGTCTACCATTGAAAAACTCATTAAACCATCTAAGGCTGTATTACCGTTTTTTATAAACCTTTTATCTGTAAGAATATCTATATTGAGAGAAGTAAGAGCAATAATAACCTGAGCTGTACTTTCAGCATTTTCTTTTCCAAAGGATTTGAATGTACCACTAGTTTGCTGAACCTTTGAAATGTAGTTTAGAGCTCTGTCAATTACAGGTTTCACCTTATCGTTATTATAATACGGGGCAAGGCTTTGCAAGGTTATAGCAGTAACATCAACATCAGGAGCGTTGCTGACTATTGAAAAACCACCATTGGGCAATTCTTTCTGAAGTATTTTTTCTAAAATATCATTTCTGCTAAGCTTTGCTGAGGTTGGTACAGAAAAGTCTTTACTGTCAAGTAAAATTAACGCATATGCAAGACTGTTTACTCCCTGTTTATCAAGAGGTGCATAGTTTTCTCTGTTATATGTACAGTCAGCAAGGAAATTATGCCCGTTTACATCAGTAATCTCGCTTTCACAAGACAGTAATGCAAGGGCAACTCTCTGCATATCCGTTACCTTTGTATTTTCCAAACCGTTTTTATAAAAATCATCTACAACACTTTTAAGACTGTTAATGCTCTCCTTATGGTCACAGTTAATGCCATACCTTGACATTGCAATATAGTACCAGTCAGAGGAATAATCGCCGGCATTCTTACTCAGTTCTTTTAAGCAATCATTAATACTATTTGTCGAAAAGTCACCAAAACGGTAGGATAATGCTCCATTAATAGCTGTATTTACCTTATCCTGTGTGTCTAAAGAAGCAGAATTTACGACAATAGTTGAAACAATGGCTATAGTAACTGCAATGGTTACTGCAATACAACTCTTAATATACTCCATAATCAATCTGCTTCTAAAATCATTCTTTGAATAGCAGTTACGTCACGAATATCTATATCACCGTCATTGTTTAAGTCTGAAACAGACAAGCTTTCTTCGTCAAGAATAATGATATCTGCAAGATGTTTCTGAATAGCTGTTGCATCATTAACATTGATTTGTCCGTCTTTATTCACATCGTTGTACATAATGCAGTAATCATCTTCAAATCTGCAAACAGCAGGTGCGCCTGATTCTGACTTCTTTTCAATTTGAATCTTTGTTAAGCCAAAAAGCTTTGTTGTATCAGCATATATTTTACCGGTCTCATCAGTTGTATATGTGCTGTCTCCAAGTGTAACAGTTGCTCCGGCAATCGGCATCCACTCATAGGATGGGTTCCAATTTTCATCATAAGTTGTATCATAGCTTTCAAATTTTAAAATACCTTTATAAAACTGATTAGTATTTACTCTTGGATACTGGCATGGATAGTCGCCGTAATACAATACAATACTATCGCCGTTGCTTACAGTATATCCGTCAATTCCAACTTCAGGAGCTACATCGTTTACAGTATAATACCAGCCGTCATAACCGCCAAACTGACCCATTGTTTCGCCGTTTATATCTGTAATAAACCCGTTATCAATGCCTGAAATCGTGATTTGTTCTGATTGTTCATCAGCATACCGCAACACATCAGAAACTGTAGTTGTTTCTGATATATTCAGATTAACTATGTCATAATACAGATTTTTGTTTACGCCTTCAATACGAAGTCTTATTGAAGAGTCGGTCTCAGCGTTTGCAGTAAATGTCATACTGCTGAGAATAACAGCAAATACTGTTAAGATTGTTAATAGTTTTTTCATTTAAAATTACCTCCAATAAAAAAAGCCCTTAACAAAAGGGCATAGTTCTGCCATATAAAATGGCTACACTAATTCTCCATTGCCCAAGAACAGTTACAAATAAGATACGGCAGGTCTCCTGACTTATAGCCATATATTACGAAGTGCCTTCCCAATTACTCAGTGGCTTATTACTTCTTTTAGGCTAAATACAGTAATGGCTGTTGTGACGGACTCTAACCGCCTTCCCTTTTAATTTTTGAAAAACCGTAAATTAAGTATTCAATTGGTTATATTATATCATATAATAGTTTAAATTCAAGGGGATTATTGACTTTTAGATAAAATATGATTGACTTTTAGGCAAAATATGATATAATTAAAAAGCTGTAAAAAAATATTGTGAGCTATCGCCAAGCGGTAAGGCACAGGACTTTGACTCCTGCACTCGTGGGTTCGAATCCCGCTAGCTCAGCCATATAAAAACCTCTGTCTTTAGGCAGGGGTTTTTATATTATTAGCGGGATTCGAAGCCGAGGGTTTCGTCGTCACAAATTTCGCTCACTAAATTTTATAAAAATTTCCTGTTCGCTATATTGTTCCTCCTCTCCCCAAAAAGCAATACTGCTGTTTGGGGATCCCTTTATTCAGTCCGGTGGACTGTTTTTACCGAGGTGCGTTGATGAATGTTTTAGCTATGTTACACATCAAAACAGGCGAGATGATTATTTCTCCTTAGCTAAAGTTACGCTAGCTCAGCCATATAAAAACCTCTGTCTTTAAGCAGGGGTTTTTATATTATTAGCGGGATTCGAAGCCGAGGGTTTCGTCGTCACAAATTTCGCTCACTAAATTTTATAAAAATTTCCTGTTCGCTATATTGTTCCTCCTCTCCCCAAAAAGCAATACTGCTGTTTGGGGATCCCTTTATTCAGTCCGGTGGACTGTTTTTACCGAGGTGCGTTGATGAATGTTTTAGCTATGTTACACATCAAAACAGGCGAGATGATTATTTCTCCTTAGCTAAAGTTACGCTAGCTCAGCCATATAAAAACCTCTGTCTTTAGGCAGGGGTTTTATATAAATAAATCCCCTTTACAGATACTTGACTGTAAGGGGGATTCGTATATACATTATTATATTCTACATATACAGTTATTCCACAGTATATGTCTTTTTGCTTTCAATAGGCAAGCCTGCTTCGTTCTGACCGGGATACTGGTTTTCTCCGTCTGTAAAGATTATCATAGCATTTTCCCAATCATAGACAAAAGTATATTTATATTTATTTCCCTTTGACTTTTTCATTTTATTTCCGGGCCAGGCTGCGTTTTGTTGCTGGTCATTGTTATAAACATATGCGTATAGATTATCTCCCCAATCCTCAGGTTTTTCAAAATATACGCAATCGCCTTTTTCCACAAATGAAGCTGTACTAGTACCAATATTATCTGAGTTTGTAAAGAAATACTTCATATAGGTTTTCTTGCCTGCTTCGCTTTCTGCCTTAAGCACCAAGGTATTAATTCCGTCTGTACCCTCGGAAGCTTTAATTGTTACAGTATCACCATCTTTGAAGGTTTTTTCTTTACCGTCATTAAGTGAATATGTGCCTGTTTCTGCATTTTCAATTTCAAGCTTAACCTTTTGCTGATCTTCGCTATATACCAGCTGAGTATCGTCTGCAACCTTTACTAAAGCAGTAGGCGCATATTCAGCATATCCTTCGTTGTACAATACTACAACCTGATTCTTCTTAAGAGGTTTATCACAAGTTATCTTACCACCGTTTACTGTATATACAGTTTCATTATCAACTCTGTCTGTATATGAACCGTCTGCTAGGTCTGTTTCAAAATCAACGTCAAGGCTTTCTGCCATATTTACAATTACGGCACCCTTATTTCCACGACAAATTTCAAGGCAACATGAATCCTCATCAGGGTTATACATATACTCTGTTTCTCCAGCCATAGCATTATGGAAGAAGTTTACTGCCTTAACGGTATTGTCTTTATACATATAGCTGCCGCTTGCACCTATTCTGTTCATTCCCCACTGGTCTTCAACTGAAGCTCCGTAAGGTCTGTCAAAGAATAACGGTGTTCCAACAGAACGTGCGGCAATAATCGACCAAGCAAGAATAACCTGTTCTTCAGTCATTGCTGACCAGTTGCCGTCATTAATATAGTTATCGTGAGATTCTACCCATGTTACACAACTTTCGTTGCTGCCAACCTTTAAATCCGTTACAAATGCTGAGTCTATAACTCCGTTGATAACAGCATTTCGTACCGATTCGCCATAGGAACTTGCAGTTGTATGTCCAATTGTATCAATATAATCTACACAGCGGTCATTACTTCCCTGCAATACTTCGCCATAGTGGAATATTATATCCTTCTTCTTAACCTCGCTTGTAACACGTGTCCAGAAGTTATTTTTAACTCCTTCTTTTTCGGTTGGGTCATCTGGCAAACCGATATGCTTTGCAGCGTCATATCTGAAACCGTCTGCGCCGCAATCAATACAATCATTTAAGTAATCAATGAAATAATCCTGATAATCTTTGTTTTCAGTATTAATATCCGGAAGTCCGCCCATTTTATAGGTTGTACACTGAAGTCTGTCCCCATAGTTACTTATGTCATACATATTGCCCTTATGATAAAGGTTTTCAATTCCGCCAACTGCGTCCAAAAGGTTTTGATTAATTGCTCCGGTTGTTGGCGTAGTATGATTAGGGACTACGTCTACAATTACTTTAATTCCAAGCTCATCAGCTTTCTTACACATTTTCTTAAACTGATCACGTGTTCCAAGCTGGTAGTTGCCGATTTTATAATCGGTAGGCTGGAAATGGTAATACCATTTACCGTTACCATAAAGTTGCATTCCTCCGCTTTCGCCTACCAAACATTCATTAATAGGTGATGTTTGAATTGCGCTATAGCCTGCTGCTGCAATATCATCCAGGGAATTAATAATTGTTTCAAAATCCCAACAGAAACAATGGAGTATCGCACCGTTTTCTATTGTGTCTGAAAGTTGATAATCTGTGTTTGTGCTGCTGCCGTTACTGTTATCAGAACAGCTTGATAATACTGTAGTTGTGCTACTTATGAGTATTAAACACATTAATAACAATACAAATCTTCTTTTCATAATTGTTATTACCTCCAATAAATTAATTATTACAAGTAAATCTGTCTCTTATACACATCTCCGAGCCCACGAGACGTAGAGGAATCT
>CAMFZJ010000024.1 GCA_946004305.1 uncultured Clostridia bacterium
CAAGCGGTACAAATGTTGCGGCGGCTATTAAGCTTGCCAAAAAGCTCGGCAAGGGAAAAACTGTTGTAACAATCCTGCCTGATACTGCCGAGAGATATTTTTCAACTCCTCTTTTCTAATATCCCGACAGCATTTAAAACATATTTCATTATTTATGCTCCTGACTTGGTCGGGAGCTTTTGTTTATTATTGAATAGAATTAAACGACTTTGTTACAAAGGTTTACAAGGTTTTAATGCTAAAATAGAATTAAATTAAAGCCCTGTAAAAACTGTAAAATAATAATTGCAATATTATAAAAAATTTGTTATAATGTTTTAGTGAATATCTATGTGTTGGATTATGTCTGAATTTAGACTTTGAGGTAATATGAGAATAAGAAAAAAGAAATGGGCAGAGCCTGAGCTTTCTGTCTGCGATTTTTATGTTCCTAACCCTGAAAACTACAAGGGTAAGTGGAAAGAGTTTTTTAATAATGACAACCCCATAGTTCTTGAAGTAGGCTGTGGCAAATGTGCATTTGTAGCTCAAATGGCTCTTATGCACCCTGAGCTAAACTTTATTGCCGTTGACATAAAGCTGGATATGCTGGGTGTAGGCAGACGTTCTATTGTAAAGCTTTTTGATGAGCAAAACAAAGAGGTAAGCAATATTGCACTTGTAAGATACAATGTAGAAATGCTACAGGAAATCATTGACGCTAAGGATGAAATCCAAAGAATTTACATTAATTTCTGCAATCCTTGGCCCAGAAAAAAGCACAAAAAACGCAGACTAACCTTTCCTACAAAGCTCAGAACATACAAAAGCCTATTAGCTAAAGGCAGGGAAATACACTTTAAAACTGATGACGATGAGCTTTTTGGGGAAAGCCTTGAGTATTTTAAAAGCGAAGGTTTTGAGATTATAACCGTTTCTTATGACTTACATAACAGCAAAATTGACCCTGCTACCACCCCTATGACTGAACACGAAAAAATGTTTTCTGATGAGGGAATTAAGATTAAATACTGCATAGCAAAGAATTGCTAAGGTGAAAAAATGAAGCTAAAACTTAGTTTTATCCTAGCCTTGATTACTGCTTTGATTTTTACGGGATGTTCATTGAGTCCAAATGGCTCCGACCTTCTTCATCCGCCGAAAACTACCGGCAACGAGGCTGAAATTGAACAGCTTATTGAAAGCACTGCCAAAGGCAGCTATATGCTTAAATATCCAAACAACGGAGATTATCGTTCTGCTATAATTACAAAGGACTTTGATAATGACGGCAAAGACGAGGCTATTGCTTTTTACCGTACTACAGACAACGAGCCTGTAACAAATATGCTTATTATGAGCGATACAAAAAAGGGCTTTAAGACCTGTCTGAATTACGAAACTCAATATACCGATATTGACTGCGTACAGTTTGCAGACTATGATTTTGACGGAATTGATGAAATCCTTGTAGGCTTTGTAACCTACACTTCCGGTATCAATGAGCTTGTTGCTTTTGACTATAATGCGGAAAACGATACGGCAAAAGCTGTGGAGCTGACAAGTCATTATTCTAGCTTTACTACAGGGGACTATGACTTTGACGGTTCAATGGAGATTATGCTCCTTACACTTTCCTCTGCGGATACAAAAGCAAAGGCTACATTAATTGACTATGATAAAAACCAACTGTACATACAATCAAGCTGTAATATGGACGGTAATGTAACAAGGTTTGAAAATATCCAATCCGCTCTTATAAATACCGATACTTACGGAGTTATTGTTGACGGTTTTACTTCCGACAGCTACAACTCACAGGTAATTGTGTTTAATGAAACAGAGTTACAGATTGAAGTTTGCAAAGCTACTGCTGAGAGAACTCAGCCTATGAAATCCAGAGATATTGATGATGACGGGTTTATTGAAATTCCTGAAATATCATCTTCACCAATGGCTAAAAAAGCCGACCCTCAAAGTGCTGCTCCAATGATTACATGGTACGGCTCTGTAAGAGAAAATAACTCTACGGCTTTTTTGCCGGAGATTTATTCCTTCGGAAGTTTTGAATACAGCTACGGGTTTATGTTGCCTGATAATTTAGTTAACAACACAACGGCTGTAACATCTGCTGACAACAAAACCCTTAGTATATATCATCTGAAAAACAACAGGCAGGGCAAGCTTATTCTGACCTTTAAGGTTTTTGACGCAAATAATTCCCCTGAAAGAGATTCAAGCTTTACACTACTTGAATCTATGGACGGACTTGACTACTGCTATAGTATTTCGGATTCCGGCATTATTGGTGACGATACTGTAAAAGCAAATTTTACACTTTATAACAAAGGTGTTCAATAAATTAATTTCGGAAATAAAAGTTTACTTTAACGGAGGTTTTACTTATGAAAAAGGTTCTTGTATGTGAGGATGAGGCTGCAATCCGTGACTTTGTGGTTATAAATCTGCAAAGAGCCGGATACGATGTAGTTGAGGCTGACTGCGGTGAAACTGCATTAAAGAAATACGAAGAAAGCAACGGAGATTTTGACGTTGCTATTCTTGACGTAATGATGCCCGGCATTGACGGTTTTCAGGTTTGCAAGGAGCTGAGAAGTAAAAACGGCAGTCTTGGTATTATTATGCTCTCTGCTAAAACTCAGGAAATGGATAAGGTTACCGGTCTTATGCTGGGAGCTGACGACTATGTATCAAAGCCATTCTCTCCATCTGAGCTTCTTGCACGAGTTGACTCTCTCTACAGGAGAGTATCTCTTGCACAGTTAAATGCTGAAAACAACTTTAAGGAGGAGCTTCACTCAGGTGATTTTACACTTAATCTTCGCAACCGTGCTTTACTCAAGAACGGCAAAATGATTGAGCTTACTCAGGTTGAATTTCAGATTATGGAATACTTCTTCTCCAACCCTGACGAAACTCTGGACCGTACCGACATTTTAAGTCATGTATGGGGAGACGCTTATGTGGGAGAAGAAAAAATTGTTGACGTTAATATCCGCAGACTTCGTATGAAGGTTGAGGATGAACCGTCAAGTCCTAAGCACATCATCACCGTATGGGGACTTGGATACAAATGGGACACTAAAAATCAGTAATTTAAAGCTACTATTATTAAGCCTATAGACTTAAACTGACAGGGGGGTAAAATGGTTGTTCAAGGGTATTACAAAACGCTGGATATTAAGTACAATGCTTGTAATTTTTGTAATATTTTCTCTTATTGTAACAAGCCTTATATTTGCAGTTATCTCCCTGTATAATCAGGACGTTGAGCAAAGATTAAGCAGCGTTTCAAATGAAATTTCCGCTGTTTTTGAGGGATATCAGGCCGAAAACTCCACTGTGTTTTTGTCCGGTGCAAAGGATTATGTGGAAGACTTTGCCCATAAAGAAAGTATGGAAGTAATGGTTATCAACTCTGCCGGCAGGGTTGTGCTTACCTCCACAGGCTTTTCCTATGATGATAACGATAAGTTCCAGGACTTCTCCGAAGCTTCAAAAAGTCAGGACAAAACTGCTTTTTGGGACGGAGTGCTATCCTCAGGGGAAAAGGTAAAAAGCTTCACACGGATAGTAACAAATACCGAGGGTTCAGTTATCGGCGCTGTAAGATACGTTGTTTCAATGACTGATGTAAATAACAGAATTATTCTTATTTCCGCAGTATTAATTCTTGCAGGTATTGTTATACTTTCGCTGATTACCCTTTCAGGCAATATGTTTATACGTTCCATTGTAACACCTGTCAGAGAGCTGAGAGATACTGCCGAAAAAATCGCTCACGGAGATTTCAGTACAAAAATTCAGAAACACCGTAATGACGAAATCGGTGAGCTTACAGAAGCCATTACGGATATGGCTAAAGACCTTGAAGCAACCGAGCAGATGAAAAACGACTTTATCTCACGAGTTTCTCACGAGCTTAGAACTCCTCTTACTGCCATTAAGGGTTGGGCTGAAACTATGCAGCTTTCAGGCAAGGGTAAGCTTGACAGAAAAACCTTTGACAAAGGTATGGGTGTTATCATTAAGGAAAGCACAAGGCTTACAGGCTTGGTTGAGGAGCTTCTTGACTTTTCCCGTATTCAAACCGGAAGAATGGTACTGCTTAACGAAAAGCTTGACATTCTTGCAGAGCTTGACGAAACTGTGTATATGCTTAAAGACAGAGCTGTAAACGAAGGCAAGCACCTTATTTATGATGAGCCTGAAGCTGTTTTCCCTCCTGTTTACGGTGACAGAAACCGCTTAAAGCAGGTATTTATCAACATTATTGATAACGCATTAAAATACACTCCCGAAAACGGAGTTGTTGCTATAGAAATCAAATACAATCCTGAAGAGGAAAACATCGCTATCATTGTTACTGATACCGGATGTGGAATTTCTGCTGAGGATTTGCCAAAGGTTAAAGAAAAATTTTACAAAGCAAATCAGACTGTTCGAGGTTCAGGTATCGGACTTGCTGTTGCTGACGAGATTGTTCAGCTTCACAAGGGCAGTCTTGATATTGAATCAGGAGTAGGGGTAGGAACTACTGTTACCATCACTATTCCTGTTATGTCAGATTCAGACAAATAAGTTTGAAAGGTAATTATTATGAGTAAAACCGAAACAAAAAAAATAACCTCTATCGGAGGCAGCGCCCTTATTGAGGGAATTATGATGAGGGGTCCTAAAAAGACCACTGTTGCTGTAAGAACCGGTGAAAATGAAATTTACACCGAAGATGTAAATATGAGCTTTATAGGAGCTAAGCATAAAATTTGGAAACTGCCCTTTTTCCGTGGGGTTGCAGGACTTATTGACTCAATGCGTCTGAGCTACAAATGCCTTATGCTCTCTGCTGACAAAGCTATAGAAGCCGGTGAAATTGAGGAGGAAGAACCAAGTAAGTTTGAAAAATGGGTTGATGAAAAGCTTGGAGAGAACTTTATGAAGGTTCTCATGGTTATTTCATCAGTATTAGGTATAGGACTTGCAGTATTGCTGTTCTTCTTTTTACCAACATGGATTTTCCAATTACTGGGTATGGCTTTTCCTGCTTTGGCTTCTGACTCAACAGGCGATATTCCTCTGTGGCAGTCAATTACAGAGGGAATTTTGAAGATTCTTATTTTCTTAGGCTACATATTAATCTGCTCGCAAATGAGCGAAATGAAAAGAGTTTTCCAGTATCACGGAGCTGAGCATAAAACAATTTTCTGCTACGAAAACGACCTTGAGCTTACTGTTGAGAATGTTAAGAAAATGCGCCGTTTTCACCCAAGATGCGGTACAAGCTTTATTCTCCTTATGCTTATTGTTGGTATTGTAATAGGCTTGTTTATTCCTGCTTTTCCTGCAATGCCTTGGTTAAGACCTGTAATTAAAATTTTGCTTTTGCCACTAACTTGCGGTATAGGCTATGAGCTTATTAAAATCTGCGGTAAGCATGACAATGTAGTTACAAGAATTATAGCTGCACCGGGACTTTGGGCGCAAAGAATTACAACAAAAGAGCCTGACGAGAAAATGTGCGAAGTTGCAATTAAAGCAATGAAAGCGGTTATCCCTGATGACGGCTCAGATATAGTTACAAAATGATGAAAATTAAAATTGCTGAGAAAACAATTGAAAATATGCTTGAAAAGGCAGGGGTTGACTCTCCTGCCTTTAATTCATTGTGCCTTATTGAAAAGGTATGCGGATTTACTCAAACTGATTTGATAATCAACGGTGACAAGCCTATTAATAATGAACAGTTTAATGAACTAAAAGCCCTTGCAAACAGAAGGATTCAAGGTGAGCCTTTGCAGTATATTCTGGGTGAATGGGAGTTTTACGGCTACAAATTCAAAGTTGGCAAAGGCGTCCTTATTCCTCGAGATGACACAGAGGTTGTGCTTAACAACTGTCTTGACTTTCTGAAAGAAAAGCCTAAAAAAAATGTCCTTGACCTTTGCAGCGGCAGCGGAGCATTGGCTATTGTAATTAATAAGGAAACCGGTGCTAAGGTAACGGCTGTGGAAAAATCCGAAAAGGCTCTCCCCTATCTTAAAGAAAACGCAAGGCTTAACAATAGTGATATAAATATAGTACAGGGAGATATTTTTGAATGTATGGATAATTTCCCTGACAATAGCTTCGACCTTATTGTATCAAATCCTCCATATATTAAAACTGAGGAAATTAAAACCCTGCAAAGGGAAATCAGCTATGAGCCGAAAATGGCACTTGACGGCGGCAAGGATGGCTATATGTTTTACCGACACATAATCAGCCATTGGAGTAAAAAACTAAAACCTCAGGGTATGCTGGCTTTTGAAATTGGTGAAAACCAGTTTGATACAATAAGACAACTTATGACTGACTACGGTTATAAAAATATCAAAGGAGATTATGATTTAGGCGGTATTCAGAGAACTATTTATGGGACTTTGATGTAAATTTAGAAAATTTGTTCGAAAATTTTAGCTTAAATATATTGATTTTTACCTGCTAATATTTTATAATATTATTGTTTAAAAATAAGAATTTTGCCCTTTTCAGGAGGTATATGAAATGGCAGTAGATAAAGCAAAAGCGCTTGAAACAGCTTTAGGACAAATCGAAAAACAGTTTGGCAAAGGTGCAGTTATGCGTCTTGGTCAAAATCAACATATGAATGTTGAGCATATTTCTACAGGCTCACTTTCCCTTGATATTGCTTTGGGAATCGGCGGCTTGCCAAGAGGAAGAATTGTTGAGATCTACGGACCGGAGTCATCAGGTAAAACCACACTTTCTCTCCATTGTATTGCAGAGGGTCAGAAAAACGGAGGCAACGTAGCCTTCATTGACGTTGAACACGCTCTTGACCCAACATATGCAGCAGCTTTGGGAGTAGATATTGACTCTCTTTTAGTTTCTCAGCCTGACACAGGTGAAGACGCACTGGAAATTGCTGAGGCTCTTATCCGAAGCGGTGCTATTGATGTTATTGTTGTTGACTCCGTTGCCGCATTAGTACCCAAAAGCGAAATTGAGGGTGAAATGGGGGACAGCCACGTTGGACTTCATGCAAGACTTATGTCACAGGCTTTAAGAAAGCTCGCAGGCGCTATCAACAAGAGCAACTGTGTAGCTATCTTCATTAACCAGCTTCGTGAAAAGGTAGGAGTTGTTTACGGCAATCCTGAGGTTACTACCGGCGGACGTGCACTTAAATTCTATTCATCTGTCCGTATTGACGTAAGACGTGTAGAAACCCTGAAAGTCGGCGGTGAAATGGTTGGTAACCGCACAAAGGCAAAGGTTGTTAAAAACAAAATTGCTCCCCCCTTTAAAGAGGCAGAATTTGACATTATGTACGGCGAGGGTATCAGCCGTATCGGCGAACTGGTGGACCTTGCTGTTAAGGCTGATGTTATTCAAAAAGCCGGAGCATGGTTCAGCTACGGCAACCAGCGTCTTGGACAGGGACGTGAAAATGTTAAGGAGCTTCTTAAAAATAACGAGGAGCTGGCTCAGAAAATCGAAAAAGAGCTGTGGGAAAATATTGACAAGCTAAGTGCTAAAAAACCTACTCCAAAGTCAAAGGCAACTGTTGTAAAGGCTGTTGCTGAAGCAAAAGCTACTGAACCTGCTAAGTCAAAAAGCCCAAGCATTGACGTATTAGTTGAAGATTAATGATTATTACAAATGTGGTTCCAAAGCGTAAGGGACTTTCAGCTTTATATATTGACGGTGAATTTGCCCTGAAAATTGATACTGAAACATTTTTAGTCAGCAGGTTTTCAGTTGGTGATGAAATATCTGACTCTGAGCTTAAAGAGCTAATTGAAAGCTCCAACGAAAAGCGTGCAAAAGAAAAAGCCCTGTGGCTTATTTCATACCGTGACCACAGCAAAAAAGAGCTTACTGACAAAATAAGAAAAACTGCTGACAAGGACTCCGCTATAAAGGCTGTGGAAAGGCTTGAAGAACTGGGGCTTGTAAATGATGAAAAATTTGCACGAACATATGCAGAAAAGCTTTTACTTAATAAAAAGCTTTCTAAAAAAGGTGCAAAATATAAGCTTTTGGAAAAGGGTATTGACCGAGAGCTTGCAGAAGAAATACTGGATGAATTTCAAGTTGACCCCAAAGAACAGATAAGAGAAATCATTGAAAGCAAATACAAATCTTCCCTTAATGATGAAAAGGGCAAAAGACGTGCTGTTTCTGCTCTACAGCGAAAAGGCTTTAGCTGGAGTGACATAAGAACCGTATTAGAAGAATATACTGAGGATGAAAGCTATGAAATATAAAGTTGGAATTGTGTCCCTTGGGTGTGCCAAAAACCGAGTTGACGCTGAAATGCTCCTTGCAAAGCTTAACAAACAGGATTTTACTCTTGTAGAAGATGTTGCAATGGCAGACGCTGCAATTATCAACACCTGTGCATTTATTGAGTCAGCTAAAAAGGAAAGCATTGAAGAAATCCTTGAGCTTGCAAAGCTTAAGGAAGAGGGCAAAATCAAATGCCTCATTGTTACAGGTTGTCTGTCTGAGAGATACAAGGAACAGGTTATGGCAGAATTACCCGAAATTGACGCTTGTGTAGGCATTGGTGCAAATGATGAAATTGCACAGATTATTACCGATTCCCTTAAGGGTAAAAAAGTAGAAAAATTCCCGCCAAAAGAGGAGCTTTCTCTTGAGGGCGAAAGAATACAAAGCACTCCCTCATATTATGCATACCTTAAAATAGCAGAAGGCTGTGACAACCATTGTACATACTGTGCAATTCCTATGATAAGAGGTAAGTACCGCAGCCGTACAATTGAAAATCTTGTAAAAGAGGCTCAGTGGCTTGCCGAGGGCGGTGTTAAGGAGCTTATTGTTATTGCTCAGGACACTACATACTACGGCACAGATATTTACGGCAAGCCTATGCTTGCACAGCTTTTAAAGGAGCTTTGTAAAATTCAAAAGCTAAAATGGATTCGAGTGCTATACTGCTATCCTGAAAGAATTACCGACGAGCTTATTCAGGTAATTGCTAATGAGGATAAAATTGTTAAATATATAGATTTACCTTTGCAGCATTGCAACAAGGATATACTTAAGCTAATGAACCGTAAGGGAAGTGTTCGGGAATTAACAGCACTTCTTAACAAAATCAAAGACGCTATTCCTGATGTAGTTCTTCGCTCCACATTTATTACAGGCTTTCCGGGAGAAACTGAGGAGCAGTTTCAGGAGCTTGCACAGTTTGCAAAGGATATTAAATTCCAGCGCTTAGGCTGTTTCCCATATTCACAGGAAGAAAATACAGCTGCTGCTAAGCTTCCAAATCAAATTGATGAGGATGTAAAAAACAGACGCGCTGAAATTATTATGGAACAACAGCAGGTAATTATGGAGGACTATGCTGAAAAGCTTATAGGCAAAGAGATTCAGGTTTTGGTTGAGGGTTTCGATAAATATGCCGAATGTTACTTCGGACGCACCAAGGGCGACTGCCCTGAGGTTGACGGCAACGTATTCTTTACCGCTAAGGGGATTAAGCCACAAGAGGGGAATTTTGTAAACGTCAGAATAACCGACTACATTGGCATTGACCCTGTAGGAGAAATGGTATAAAATATAGGAGAGCGTGGGCATATTGTGCCCAAACTATCTTAAGCCCACCCTTTGCCGGCAGTTTCCAATAAAGTAAAAACTAATACACGAGGTTTTCAAATGAATTTACCAAACACACTGACCTTAACAAGAATTATTTTGACGCCATTCTTTGTTTTGGCAATTCTTTGGAATTTTCCGTTTCATTATTTAGTAGCACTTGTAATATTTTCAATTGCAAGCATTACAGATATGCTTGACGGAAAAATCGCAAGAAGCAGAAACTTAGTTACAAATTTCGGAAAATTCTGCGACCCCCTTGCTGACAAAATACTGGTGCTGTCTGCGTTGCTCTGTTTTGTGCAGAATAATCTTTGCAGTTGTATTATAGTTATAATTGTGTTGTTCAGGGAATTTGCAGTATCCTCCATAAGGCTTCTTGCCGCTGCTGAGGGAAAAGTTGTTGCAGCTAATATGTGGGGCAAGGTTAAAACCGTTACCCAGATTATCGCTATTATACTTATCTTTGTGTTGCAGTTTGTACTTGAGCTTATGATAATGGGGATTATCCCTATCAGCCCGGAGGGAATTGAAATAAGCAGTACAATCTTCTGCCTGATTGGTGAAATTGCCCTTTGGATTTCCACAATATTCTGCATAATCTCCGGTGTAATTTACATTATTGACAACAAAAAATTTATCAGCCAAAAATAATTTGCATTTTTTATAAAACTGTATATAATATATAGTATATCCAAAGGCTTTGATTGGGAGAAGTATCAGGGAGCTGTCATCAGAGAGGAGCACATTTGCTGTGAGTGTTCTTGATTTAACCTTGAGAAATGCACCCATGAGCTTTCAGGGGGAACTTAAGTATCCCTGAACGGTTAGTGCCGTTATACACTTTGAGGGTTACAAGCTTTTGTAACTGAAGTTGGGTGGAACCACGACTGCGTCGTCCCTTTTGGGATGGCGTTATTTTTTTGATAGGAAACATTAATTTATTGACAAAAATGTCAGCAAGAGGTGATATTTTGTTTAAGACATTTAAAGCTGATTTGAACGCTTATCTTGAACGTGACCCTGCTGCCAGAAATAAGCTGGAGATTTTTCTCTTGTACTCAGGCTACAAGGCTGTAAGAAGCCACAGACGTGCATATTGGTTTTATCATCACAATATGAAATTTATAGCCAGATATATTTCACAGCGCAGCAGACATAAAACAGGAATAGAAATTCACCCTGCCGCTAAAATCGGCAAGGGACTTGTAATTGACCACGGTATGGGAGTTGTCATAGGCGAAACTGCTGAGGTTGGGGACAACTGTACAATTTATCAGGGCGTAACCCTTGGTGGTACCGGTAAAGACACAGGCAAGCGTCACCCTACAATCGGCAACAACGTGCTTGTAGGAGCAGGGGCAAAGGTGCTTGGTCCTTTCAAGGTTGGAGATAATGCACGAATTGCCGCAAATGCAGTTGTGCTTTCCGAAGTGCCTGAAAACTCAACTGCTGTAGGCGTACCTGCAAGGGTTGTTAAAGTAAACGGTATCAGAAATGATTTGTTGGATCAGATTCATATTTCCGATCCGGTTTCACTTGCACTTTGCAAGCTCGAAAACAGAATTGACAATGTTAAAAAACTAGTTGAAGAAAAGGACTGATAATATGATTATTTACAATACCTTAGGACAGAAAAAAATGGAATTTGTACCACATCAGGGAAATAAGGTTAATATGTACACCTGTGGTCCCACTGTTTACCACTATGCTCATATCGGAAATCTCCGCACATACATTATGGAGGATGTCCTGGAAAGATACCTGAGATACTCAGGCTATGACGTAACAAGAGTTATGAACATTACAGACGTTGGGCACCTTACATCAGACGCTGACACCGGTGATGACAAAATGGTTGAGGGTGCTAAGCGTGAGCATAAAACAGTTATGGAAATTGCAAAGTTTTATACTGACGCATTTTTCAGCGACTGCGAAAAGCTTAACATTAAAAGACCTGACATTGTAGAGCCTGCAACCAACTGCATTGATGAATTTATTGAGATGGTTTCAACACTTATTGAAAAGGGCTATGCTTACCTTGCAGGAGGAAATGTTTACTTCGATACATCTAAGCTTGACAGCTACTATGTTTTCGGCAATATGAATGCCGATGACCTTGAGGTAGGTGTCAGAGATGATGTTGATAATGACACTAACAAGAAGAACAAAACCGACTTTGTGCTATGGTTTACAAAATCAAAATTTGAAGATCAGGCACTTAAATGGGATAGTCCTTGGGGCGTAGGTTATCCCGGTTGGCACATTGAGTGTTCCGCAATCAGCATTAAGCACAACGGTGAATATCTTGATATCCATTGTGGCGGTGTAGACAATGCTTTCCCCCATCATACAAATGAAATTGCACAAAGTGAGGCTTACTTAGGTCACAACTGGTGCAACTACTGGTTCCACGTTCTTCACTTAAATGACGCAAGAGGTAAAATGAGTAAATCAAAGGGTGACTTCTTAACAGTTTCACTTCTTGAAGAGAAGGGCTACAATCCTTTGGTTTACAGAATGTTCTGCCTGCAAAGCCATTATAGAAAGCCTCTCACCTTCTCATATGAAAGCCTTGACAATACTGCAAAGGCTTACGAAAAGCTTGTTAAGAGAATTTCTGCATTAAACAACGGGGGAGAAATTCAGACTGACAAAGCTAAGGAGCTTGAGAAAAGCTTTAGTGAAGCTATGGATAACGACCTTAATACTTCCCTGGGCTTAACTGCCGTATATGATGTTCTGAAGGCTGATATAAACGATGCTACAAAGCTTTATCTTATTGAAAAGTTTGATAAGGTTCTGTGCCTTGACCTTATTCAGAAAAATGAAAGCTCACAGCAAAATCTTGACGAAGAAATCGAGAAATTAATTGCACAGCGTCAACAGGCAAGGGCTGACAAGGACTGGGCGACTGCTGACAAAATCCGAGATGAACTGGCTGCACGTCACATCAAGCTGATTGACACCCCGGACGGAATTAAGTGGGAAATCCAGGAATAAAATAAAACTACCCCTCATACCTTTGTATGGGGGGATTTTTCGTGAAATTTTTTATTCTTACAAAACGCAGTCTGCTGTCGATTCTTTTGTGCGGAGTATTAGGAATTTCCGCTGCAGCAGTAGGTATTACCACAGCCGGTAAAGCTATAACAACAGCCACAACCGACAGGATAATACCTATATATAATGTTGACCGCACAAAAAAGGTTTGCTCAATTTCCTTTGACGCTGCATGGGGAAATGAACAAACCGATACATTACTTAAAATCCTTGATAAATACAATGTGAAAACCACCTTTTTCCTTGTGGGAAGTTGGGTGGAGAAATACCCTGATTCAGTTAAAAAAATAGCCAAAAAGGGGCACGACGTAGGCAACCACAGCGACAAGCACGATCACCTGACACAAATGTCTGAAAGTACAATTGTTGAGGATGTAAAAAGCTGTAACGAAAAAATCAAAAAGCTTACAGGCAAGTCCCCTACCCTTTTCAGGCCGCCTTATGGAGATTATAACAACAGCGTTGTAAGCTCTGTTATGGGACTTGATATGTACTGTGTACAGTGGAATATTGACAGTCTTGACTGGAAAGACCCAAGTGTTGACCGGATTGTACAAAACTGTGTAAACAAGCTTGTTCCCGGTTCAATAATTCTCCTGCATAACGGTGCAACTAATACCCCTGAGGCTTTGCCGAAAATCATTGAGGCAATTCAGGCCGAGGGCTATGAGATTGTTCCTATTTCAAAAATTTTGCTGAAAGGAAAATACACAACTGACGTTCAGGGAAAAATGTGTAAATACGAATAATTTTTAAGGCTATGTCACAACAAACAGTTGATAAATAGCCATTTTTATAGGGGAGTATCA
>CAMFZJ010000025.1 GCA_946004305.1 uncultured Clostridia bacterium
TTCCTCTACGTCTCGTGGGCTCGGAGATGTGTATAAGAGACAGTTATTTATTTGTTAGTTATTTAATGCTGTCAGTCGCAGTTTGCAACCTGTACCATAGCGTGGCGAATAATTCTGTCGCCGATTTTATATCCCTTTTGGAATACTGCCGATATTTTATTTTCTCCAAAATCCTCGCTTTCAATCTTGCCGATTGCGTTGTGAAGATTAGGGTCAAAATCATCATTAACTTCACAGAAAGCCTGAACCTTAAGCTTGTCAAGGGACTTTTTAAGCTGATTTCCTATAAGCTCAATGCCCTTCTTGTATTCCTCAGGAACATCCTGCATATTCTGCAAAGCCATTGTAAGACTGTCTGCTACAGGGAGCAACTCCTCGACCGCCTTTGCCGTTGCGTCATCATAAATGCTTAGCTTTTCGGCAGATGTACGCTTGCGGTAATTGTCATACTCAGCCATTAGCCTCAGTCGGCTGTCTTTTTCCTTTTCAAAAGCAGCCTCAAGCTCCTCTATTCTTTCATCTTTCTTATCCTTTTTAGGCTTTTTCTTTTCTTTTTTAGAAGGCTTTTCTTCCTTTACAGGCTCCTGCTTAGTCCGCTCTGTTTGTTCAGCAGGCTCAACCTGTTCAGTCTGTTCGGAAGCTTCCAGGGCTTCTTCTCTTTTCTTTTCGTCACTCATATTATCATCCTTTCTTAATGGCCTGTGCTGATTATTTCATCTATAAGCTCGCCTGTGATTTTTGCTGTATACTCAAGTATTGAAACTGCAAGAGCATAGTTAAATCTTAAGGGAGCTATCAACGCCACTGCACCGGCAGGTTGATTTCCGATTTCATATCCGGTTGTAATCAGAGAGCTTTGCTTTAGCTCCATCGGAGCGTTCTCTCTGCCTATATATATGTGTGTACCTTCGGGAGCGTTTTGCAGCAACTTTGACCTGTTGCTGTTATCTGACAAATACTCAAAGGCATTTCTTGATGAAATAAAGTCCATATCAGTATTATACAAAAGCTTTGTTCCGCCGCAAAGATAAGCGTTGACCTGAGCGGCCTCCCTGCAAACCTCCATAACCGCCACAAGCATATCCGGCATAAGCAGGGAAAGCTCACCGAAAGACGCGGCAAAGGTCTGAATAAAAGGCTGATT
Organism: uncultured Clostridia bacterium; assembly: GCA_946004305.1. Classification (GTDB taxonomy): domain Bacteria; phylum Bacillota; class Clostridia; order Oscillospirales; family Acutalibacteraceae; genus Ruminococcoides. The sequence goes on from CAMFZJ010000025.1 coordinate 1,145, forward strand.
GACAGTGCTTAAAGGCTCTCCTGCCAGTCTTTCGTTTAATGCTCTGTCGAAAACATTGAGCATTGGGGGCGTTATGTCAAAATCACATCTGAACAATCTGCTTTTAACCATTCCTGACGAGGTTATAAGCACCACCATTGAAGTGTAACGTCCTGTCTGTACAAACTTAATCTGATGAACTCTTACGTCTTCTCCCCAGGGAGTAGTGGCTACAGAAGCTGTGTTAGTAAGCTCTGAAACTATGGCGGAAGCAGTTTTTAAAATATGCTCCGGAGCGTCTGAGGAGGATTGCAGACGGTTTTCGATATACTGTCGTACATTCTCCCCAACAGGCTTCTTCTCCATAAGGTTATCAACGTAGTACCTGTAACCAAGCTCTGAGGGAACACGCCCTGCGGAAGTATGGGGCTGTAAAAGCAAGCCTCTGTTTGTCAGGTCTGCAAGCTCGTTGCGGATAGTTGCGGAGCTTACGTTAAAGCCCTCAGTATGCTCTAAAGCCTTTGAGCCTACCGGTTCGCCGGTAGCAATATAGCTTTCAATAACAGCAGCGAGAATTTGTTGCTTTCTTAAAGCAATATCCATATTGTCGCCTCAATATTCAACAAAAGTTGAACTGTCTGTTTTTGTTAATTAGCACTCTCAAGTGTCGAGTGCTAATTTCTATATTTATAATTTAGCATTAAAGTCAGGAAAAGTCAATACATCTTTTATACTTTTTTCAAAAATTTTTAAAAACCGCATATTTATAGGCTTTTTGGTATATGAACAAATTTTGATTTTTGTGCTTTTGAGTAAATTCTTCAGGATTTTAAGCTAAGTCGGTTGACTTTGCCCCTTTGAGAAATTATAATTATTCAGGACAACGCTTATGAAATAATGGTTATAATATAGTTTTTTACCATTGAGATATTTTATTACAAAAATTGTAAACAGGAGTAAAATATGGATTATCTAAACATTATTTATATAGCCCTGTGGGGCATAATCGCCCTGTATCTATTTATAAGGGCACACAAAATCAGCAAAATACTTTACCTTGCAGGAGTGTTTTTTCTGTTTTTGTTTGGCTGGTCTTTAGCAAATCAACTTTTGGAAGTTGACCTTTTTGCAGGTGTGTACAACATCATCTTCCGCTGTATTGCGGTAGTATTTTTAGTTTTAATCCTTGTAATCTACCTGTTACTGAAAAAATCCTCAAACAATAAATAATCACAAGCTCTCACCTCTCTGAATAATATGGCATTACAATAGTATGTCACAGGGTTTATCCCTGCATATTCAGGGAGTTTTTATTTTGGAATTATTAACAGGTATATTATTTTGCTGCTCGGTAAGCTTTGACGGCTTCACTATAGGCTGCAGCTACGGACTCAGAAATTTTAAGTCTTCTTTCTATACAAATGTAATTATGGCGCTTGTGTCCGCAGCTTTTACCGCATTGGCTTTGTTTTGCGGAAAGCTTATTTTACTGTTTGTTTCTCCGGATGTAGGCACATATCTTGGTACAGGCTTTTTGCTTTTACTGGGAATATATACAATGGCAAGTGGATTTTCTGCAAAAGAGGCAAAGAATTGTGTTCAGGTTTCCAGAAAAATCAATTTTAAGGAAAGTCTTTTTATGGCAATCGCCGTATCTATAGACGCTTTCAGCGCCGGAATCGGATATGGAGTATCCGGCCATTCCTCAATGCTGATACCCTTAGGTGTAGGATTTTTTCACGCTCTGTTTCTTTCCCTGGGTATAGTAATCTCCAGAAAAACAATTAATAATTTTTGTTTTTCAAAAAGGTTTTTATCCCTTTTATCGGGAATAATTATTATAGCCGTAGGACTTTCACGGCTATTTTTATAATTCAGTTTAAGTAAAAGCACAATATATTGTGGTGAGCAGACAAATTTCTCACTAATTAAAAAATTTTTCCTTAAATTTAGCTAAAACTCTTGCATTTTTCAAATAAAAATGTTATTATCATTTGTACACGACTATCAATTTTACCTAATTTTTAAGGAGGTGGGACAATGCCTAACATTAAATCAGCAAAAAAGCGTGTTAAGGTTATTGCTACAAAAACTGCTCACAACAAAGAAATCAAATCTGCTCTTAAGACTTCTATTAAGAAGGCTTATCTTGCTATCGAGAACAACGCTGACAATAAGGCTGAGGCAGTAAGTCTTGCTGTAAAGAAAATTGACCAGGCTGCAGCTAAGGGAATTATGCACAAGAACAAAGCGTCCAGAAGCAAGGCTAATCTTGCTAAGCGTCTTAACGCTTCTGCATAATCATCTGCGTAATATTGAGCAAATAATAGTTAAAAGCAGGACATTATGCCCTGCTTTTTTTTCTTAATAATATATTGACTTTTTCATAAAAACTGTTATTATAATTATAGAAGTCTTTGGTTATCATTATTAATATCGGGAGGTTTTTATGAATAATAATAAAAAGAGCAGTTTAGGTTGGATTATCGCAATTATTTCTTTTGTTGCCGCTGCAAGCGCAGCTTTGACAGCTTTCTTGGTTGTAAGAGAAAAGAAGAAAAAAGATGACGAAGAATTAATGGATTACTTGGATTGTTCAATTGAATAATTACGGAAAATTTTTGGGCTGTATCAATGATACAGCCCGTTTTTTGTTTGATGGATAATTCAACTGATTAAGTGTTTTTGTCCTTAATTACTGCTGTTTCGGTTTTTGCAAAGGAAAAGTCGCTTTGCAAGGTAACTCAAACCAGAAGGTTGAGCCGCTGCCCGGCTTACTTTTAACTCCATATTTTGCCCTGTGCAAATCAAGTATTCTCTTAACAATGGATAATCCCAAGCCTGTTCCGATAACCCCTCGCTTATGAACCTTGTCAACCTTGTAGTATCTGTCCCATATATCGCTTAGCTTATCCTCAGGAATACCCTCGCCGTGGTCGGTTACCTCAACTCTTACCTTACCCATACTTACTTTCTGAGTAACGATAACCTTTTTATCCTCTCCGCAATGGTTTACTGCATTGTTGATAAAATTGTAAATTACCTGACCGATTTTAATTTCATCAGCAAAAACAATGGCGTTTTTGTCTGCTATAAACTGAATGTCGTAGCCTTCCTGTTCTCTTAGCTTTCCGTAACGCTTGAATATTTCATTAATTGAATCGGTAAGGCTGTACTGCACAGGCTCCAGCTCCATAGCTCCTGATTTCAGCTTTGATAAATCCAGCATATCATTTACAAGACTTGTAAGCCTGTTTGCCTCGTCAATTACAACCTGAATATTCTCAGGAGTATTTTCACCGGGCAAATCACGCATAACCTCTCCGTAACCGGTTATCATTGTGAGAGGTGTACGCAAATCGTGGGAAATATTTGCAATAAGCTCCTGCTGTAACCTCTCAACTCTCTTTAGCTCCTGACGTGTCAGGTTAAGAGTGTCGCTAAGCTCCTTAACCTCAAGATATCCGCTTCCGGTAAACTCAATATCATAGTTTTGTCGTGCAAGCTCCTTGACAGCTGTATTGATTTCACCAAGAGGTTTTGAAATATGTCTTGAAACTACGAAAGCTAAGACAATTGACAGTATTACAAATATTACGCTTACTATAGTAAGCTGTACTCTCAAAGTGTTAACAACAGCGTTTACAGGAGTAATCATTGCACTGATAAGCAAAAAACATTCGTTATCCTCATCCAGGTTCATAATCTCTGCATAAACCATATTTGCAATATTAGACCTGGTTTTTGGTGTTTGTCTTTGATTTATGTCAATTTCAAAGCCTGCCACCTCGTCATCACTTGAGCCAATAGTTTTGTAGGAAATAATTTTATGCCGGCTTTCGTCAGAAAAGGGTGCTGTAGTAATATATTTTCCGCCGTTTTTATAGGCAAGTCTGTAGTAATCATAAGCCTTGTGCATAGCCATTTCAGAACGTCCCGTAGGGTTATTATAGTCGCTTGCATACTGCTGTACCATAATTGCCTCTGTGGAGTTGTAAACATACACGCTCATTTCATTTTCTTTTGACAGATAATTTATAGTGTCTGTAGTGTCATTTCCGTTTTTTATGCTTGCAGAAATTGTGGCGGCGCAGTTTTTAACCTGATTTAGCTTAATTCCCGTATAGCACAGCTCCAGAAAAGCTGTCTGGAATATCCACAAACAAGCAAGCATCACAGCAGAAAAAGCGAAAAAATAAATACTGAGCTTGTACCTTAAGGGCAGTAATGACCATTTGCTCTGCTTTTTAGTTCGCTTCAAATCTGTATCCAACTCCTCTGAGTGTAACTATGCAGTTACTGTATTCACCAAGGGATTTTCTGAGAAGCTTTATGTGGGTATCAAGAGTTCTTTCGTCACCGAAAAAGTCATAGCCCCACACTTCTGAAATCAGCTTTTCTCTTGTTAAAGCAATTCCCTTGTTTTTCACCATATAGAAGAATAAATCATATTCCTTTGGAGTCATTTCAACCCTTACTCCGTCAACGGTAACAATTCTTGCTGAAAAATCCACATTAAGTCCCTGATAAACAAAAACATCTTTTTCTGTATTTCCGCCTGAGCTACTGCGTTTTATTACAGCATTGACACGCATCATAAGCTCCTTTGGAGAAAAAGGCTTTACAACGTAATCGTCTGAGCCCAGCTCAAAGCCGTGGATTTTGTCATATTCCTCGCCCCGGGCAGAAAGCATAATCACAGGCGTCTGTGAGAACTTTCTGATTTCTCTGCAGGCTGAAAAGCCGTCAAGCTCAGGCATCATAACGTCCATAATAATCAAATCGTATTGGTTATTACGGCAGACCTCAATTGCCTGCATACCGTCAACAGCTTCCTCTACCGTATGACCTTCAAATTCTGCATATTTTCTTATAATCTGACGAATACGAAATTCATCATCTACTACTAAAAGCTTGCTCATATAAAGCCCTCCTGCCATAGTATTATCCACCAACATAGTAAATTTACAATGTGATAAACATATGTTGACTAACTTAAATTTATCTAAAATTTCCTGTACTTTATTCATAATATAACACATTAACAAAAAAATGAAAAGAAAAATCTATTGATTTTAAAGAGCTGAGTAATTATAATTAATGTAGAAATACATAGAAGCTTGGTGAAAAAATGAATTTTAGACAGATAAATGCAGACACAGTTAAGAATACTGTAAAAAAGCTTTTTCTAGACTGCAACTACAATATCGGAGATGATATTCTCTGTGCATTAAAAAAATCAAAAGACAAAGAAAAAAGCCCTGTAGGACAAAGCGTATTGGCACAGATTATTGAAAATGATGAGATTGCCGCAGCCGAGCAAATCCCTCTATGCCAAGACACCGGAATGGCGGTGCTTTTTGTAGAGTACGGGGACAAGGTTGTAATAGAGAACGGCAGCTTTCAGGAGGCTGTTGAGCAGGGCGTAAGGGAAGCCTATGAGGAAGGCTACCTTAGAAAAAGTGTAGTCAGTGACCCTGTTTTTGACAGAACAAACACTAAGGACAACACTCCTGCCATTATTCATACAAAAATTGTGCCGGGAGATAAAATCAAAATTACAGCAGGAGGCAAAGGCTTTGGCAGTGAAAATATGTCTGCAATAAAAATGCTTACTCCCTCCTACGGTATTGAGGGTGTAAAGGACTTTGTGCTGGAAACTGTACGAAAGGCCGGTCCCAACCCTTGCCCGCCGATGGTTGTGGGAGTAGGTATCGGCGGAACCTTTGAAAAATGTGCTGAGCTTGCAAAGAAAGCTACCTTCCGCAGTATTGATACTGAAAACCCTGACCCACGCTATGCAGACCTTGAGAGAGAACTCCTGGAAAGAATCAACAAAATGGGCTTTGGCCCCGCAGGACTTGGAGGCAGCACAACTGCTATCGGAGTTAATGTTGAAACCTACCCTACACATATTGCAGGTATGCCTGTGGCTGTGAACATATGCTGTCACGCCGCAAGACACAAAAGCGCAGAAATATAGGAGGACAGTATGAAAAGAATAACTCTACCCCTGACTGATGAACAGATTGAAACCCTTAATGCCGGGGACAGCGTTCTCCTTAGCGGAACTATGATTACCGGCAGGGACGCTGCCCACAAAAGACTTTATGAGCTTGCGCAAAAGGGAGAGGATTTCCCTGTAGATATTAAAGGCGAAACAATCTATTATGTAGGTCCTGCACCGGCAAAGCCCGGATATGCAGTAGGACCTGCCGGCCCTACATCAAGTTACCGTATGGACAAATATGCCCCAACTCTTATGGATATGGGACTAAAGGCTATGGTAGGCAAGGGAGCAAGAAACAAGGAGGTTGTAGATGCCATTGTCCGCAATCACGGAGTATATTTTGCGGCAATCGGCGGTGCAGCGGCATTAATTGCAAAAAGCATTAAATCCGAAAAGCTCCTTTGTTATGAGGACTTGGGTACAGAAGCCATAAGAGAATATGTTGTTGAGGACTTCCCCTGTGTAGTAGTAATTGACAGCAAGGGCAACAATGTTTACGAAACTGAGCCGCAAAAATACAATGAAGAATAATCTATAATATAAGCCCATTAACCGCCAAAGGTTGATGGGCTTTTCTTTGTATAAATATGTAAAATCCGGCAAAACTATTTCCAAATTCACAACAAGAAAGGATTTTAATATGTGCTATTTGGAAATTGAAAAGGTAATCGGCAGAGAAATTTTAGACTCACGAGGAAACCCAACTGTTGAAGCAGAGGTTATACTTGCTGACGGAACGGTTGGGCGGGGAACTGCTCCCAGCGGTGCGTCAACCGGGGAATTTGAAGCCTTGGAGCTAAGGGATAATGACAAAAACAGATACCTTGGAAAAGGCGTGACAAATGCAGTAAACAACATTAACACCCTTATTAATGACAGACTTACCGAAATGGACGCAGGGGATATTTATGCTGTTGACAAAGCTATGATTGATTTAGACGGCACTAAGGACAAGTCAAAGCTGGGAGCAAACGCAATCCTTGCAGTATCTATTGCTACGGCAAGGGCAGCGGCTACTGCACTTGATATTCCTCTATACAGATTTTTAGGAGGAATTTCAGGAAACCGTCTGCCTGTGCCGATGATGAACATTCTCAACGGTGGGGCACACGCAGGCAACACAGTTGATATACAGGAATTTATGATTATGCCTGTGGGAGCTGCAAGCTTTAAGGAAGCATTAAGATGGTGTGCAGAGGTATTCCACAGCCTTGCCCATATTCTTAAATCAAAGGGACTTGCCACATCTGTTGGTGACGAGGGCGGTTTTGCCCCCGACCTTGAAAGTGACGAAAAAGCAATTGAGTATATACTGGAGGCTGTAAAAAAAGCAGGCTATGAGCCTGAAAAGGACTTTATGATCGCAATAGACGCCGCTGCAAGCGAGTGGAAGGGCAAGGTTAAGGGGCAATATATTCTACCTAAAGCAGGCACAAATTTCACATCAGATGAGCTTGTTGGATATTGGAAAAGCCTTGTTGAAAAATACCCCATTATCTCTATTGAAGACCCTCTTGACGAGGAGGACTGGGACGGCTGGCAAAAGCTTACACAGGAGCTTGGAAGCAAGGTTCAGCTTGTGGGAGATGATTTATTTGTTACAAATACAGAGAGGCTCTCTAAGGGCATAAGCCTTGGCTGCGGCAACTCTATCTTGATTAAGCTAAATCAAATCGGCTCTGTTTCCGAAACGCTGGAGGCTATCAAAATGGCGCACAAATCAGGCTACACAGCAATTGCCTCCCACAGAAGCGGTGAAACTGAGGACACAACAATTTCAGACCTTGCAGTAGCACTTAACACCTGTCAGATTAAAACAGGGGCTCCCGGCAGAAGTGAGCGTGTTGCAAAATATAATCAGCTTTTGAGAATCGAACAACAGCTTGGGGAAAGTGCTGTTTATCCCGGAAAGTCCGCCATTAACGTAAAATTGTAAGCTTAATTAAAATACTGACCTATAAGACAATGAGCCTTGCTCTCAAGAATAAGTCTGCCGTTTTCCTTTATTCGTGCAACAGAAATTTTGCTTTGGAAAATATTTACTGAAAACTCCCTTAGTACCCTCATAACAGAACAAGGTATATGGAAGCTTTCTATTATAAGACAGTATTTTTCATCATAAAAATACAGGCTGTTTTCAGGAACACTTTTGTTGTTTTCTAAAACAGCCGATACTTTTATTATTTCCTCCACATTTTCAAAAACAGCACATACAGTCCTTTTCTTCCTTTTAATTTTGTAAACTTTGGGTTTTCTTATTACCTCTAATGTAAGAAGTATCAAGCATCCGTCAGGGTGGGGCAGGGCTTCAACCAACATTCTTTTACCTTTGGTTGATATTCCTGTTTTAGTACAGGCAAGGGTTAATATACTGCCCAGTATTTTTCTTGAATGAGGATCTTCAAAGCTCATTGTACCGTATTCAAGAGCAAAGTCCCTCATATCTTTATCCCCAAGAACTATCAGAACCTTGGAGCTGTCTATCTGCTCAATAGTCATATTATCACCTGTTACCATATTATGAAACCTGCTGCCTTTTTGCAAGTGAATATTATTGGAAACCAAAATATTCCTAAGTATTAAACTCGGGATAAAAATAGACATATTTTTTTCTTTATCTGTTGCATAATTAATATGTATTATGTTAGAATGTAAAAAAATAATGTGAGGAATGATATATATGCCAAAATGGTTAAAAGACGCTATATTTTACGAAATTTATCCTCAGAGCTTTTACGACAGCAACGGTGACGGAATCGGGGACTTGCAGGGTATTATCCAAAAGCTTGACTATGTTAAGCAGTTAGGCTGTAACGCTATATGGCTGAACCCTGTGTTTGACTCACCCTTTAAGGACGCAGGCTATGATGTGCGCAACTACAAAAAGGTTGCTCCCCGTTACGGAACAAACGATGACCTTGTGGAGCTTATTAATACTGCTCACAAAAAGAAAATCCGCATTATCCTTGACCTTGTACCCGGACACACCAGCGACACTCACCCTTGGTTTAAGCAGGCAAGACAGGCTAAGGAAAGTAAATTTTCCAACAGATATATATTTACAAAATCCGTTTGGGACGCTCCTCCCCAGTATCGTATGATGTGCGGACTTTGCGAGCGTGACGGCAACTATATGGTAAACTATTTCAGCAGTCAGCCTGCTTTAAACTACGGCTTTGCTGAAATCACCTGTCCGGAGTGGCAGCTGCCTATGGATCACCCGGACTGTCAGGCTACAGTTGAAGCCTTGAAAGATGTTATGCGTTTCTGGCTTGATCAGGGAGCTGACGGATTCAGAGTTGATATGGCTGACTCCTTGGTTAAAAATGACGATACTAAAGAGCCTACTGCAACAATCTGGGCAGGCATCAGAGAAATGCTTGACAAGGAATATCCTGACGCCGCTTTAGTTTCAGAATGGTGCAACCCTCCTGTGGCAATCAACAAGGGCGGTTTCCATTGTGACTTCTACCTTGACCATATGGGCAACGGCTACAACCAACTTTTCAGAGCCGGGGACTGGGGCACAAATGCTTTCTTTAATAAAAACGGACAGGGCAATATCCGTGCATTTACTGACGAATATATGCCTTTCTATACAAGCACAAAGGATAAGGGCTACATCAGCTTTTTCACCTGTAATCACGACACCCCTAGATTGACAGCCTACCTTGATGAGGAGGCTATCAAAATTGCCTACGCTACAATTTTCACCTTGCCCGGTGTACCCTTCCTATACTACGGTGACGAAATCGGAATGAGATACCTTAAAGGTCTTACCAGCGTTGAGGGTGGCTACAGCCGTACAGGCTCACGTTCTCCGATGCAATGGTCAAAGGGCAAAAACTTTGGCTTTTCAGAAAGTGATTCTCCCTACATTCCCGTTGACCCTGATGAGAATGCTCCTACTGTTGAAAATCAGCGCAGAAAGAAAAACAGCATTTATAAGGTTGTAAAGGACGTAATCAAGCTTCGCAAAAAAATCCCTGAGCTTGGAGCAGAGGGAGACCTAGAAATTCTATATGCTGAGGAAAACAGCTTCCCATTTGTATATAAACGCGGAAAGTATGTAATCTTTGTAAATCCACTTGACAGACTTGCAGACGTTGTGTTTGAATATGAAATCAAAAATGAGGTTTATAAAATCGGCGAATATGTACAGTCCTGGAAGAAAATGACCTTAGGAGCACAAAGCTTTGCAATCGTTGAAATTTAATCTTTAATAGTAAAGGTGCAGCAGAAAAATCTGCTGCACCTTTTTTTGCTTTATAGGAAATTCCTCGAAAACGGTCGGGCAAAAAAGGTTTGGAAATATCAACCTTTCTTCTCGAAATGGGTGTCGAGGCACTCGACTTTTTTGTATAATAAAAACGGCACAGAAAAATCTGTGCCATTTTCAATATTTTTCTTAAACCAAATCGCCGATATCCTCAGTTTCTTTTGGAATGTCAGTTATGGTTTCTTCCGGAACAGTCTTATTTAAAATAATCTGCAAGGCTGTTGCGTCCCTGACATTTAAAACCCCGTCACCGTTAACGTCAGCCTTAGTTTTGTCAATGCTTACGCTAAGTCCCACAAGATATTTCTGCAAAGCAGTTACATCATTTATGTCAGTTTTTGAATCCATATTTATATCGTAATCAACACTTGCATTTACACAAACAGGCACAGCGGATGTGAGCATTACAATTCCGCAGCAAGCTGCTGCTATCTTCTTATATGCTTTCATAAAATCATCTCCATATTTTTATTATATATCAAAAGCCAAAGTATTTCAACAGAACATCAAAAAGCCCCTGCTGATAAGCATACAAGCCTACCAATCCTAAACAAAGGATAGAAAGAACTATTATTAATGCTACCCACAGCTTATTGTGAGTTTTAGCCTTAGATTCATATTCCTGAATAACATCAAAGTCGCTGTCATATTCCTTGTACTCAAAGTTTTGGCTGTGGCTGAAAATCTCATTATTTTCAATGTCCTCAGCCTTTTCAGGTTCAGCAACATTATGGGAATATATCTTCTCTGTAGGCTGAGTTGCTTTGGACGGGGAGTCATTTAGTTTTTCCTTTTCACGTCTTTCGGCTATTTCGTCATACACGGAGCGATGTTCCTTTTTGATGTTTATAGCCTTCGGCTCCTTTTTGGCATTAAGAGGAACATTAGGCTTTTGAGATTTATTATGTCTTTTATTTTCCTTATTGATTTCCATAACAAGGATGTCAATGTTATCAATATTTTCCCCTGTGTCCTCAATGCTGTTTTTTCTTGCTTTTACAGCATTTCTGTAAGCCTCGTAAGCACCGGGGGAATAATAATTTTTATTTTTCCTCATATTTTCACAACCGGAATTTCAAAACAATCTTCATATTTAGAATTATAGCATAACGCACAAACAGCTTTCAGCGTGATTCATTCAGTATTTCCCGGATAATTATGCCATTTGGAAATCCTGAATGTAGCTTTCAATTGCCTTTTTAATGCACTCCTTAGCCTTTTTAACTCCGCTGTATTCTGTAACGGAGGTTTCCTTGTCAGCTTCAAGGGTTTTGTAAACCTGAAAGAAATGCTTGATTTCCTCAAAATAATGACGGGGAAGCTCCTTAATGTCATTATAGCAATTGTAGTTAGGGTCGTTAACCGGCACAGCGATAATCTTCTCGTCACAGCTGTCATTGTCAACCATATTAAGCAAACCGATAGGCTTGCACTCAACCAA